>JASUSX010000024.1 GCA_030445875.1 Clostridia bacterium | reverse complement strand
GCGCAATAATCTGCGCGATGCCTATATCCGCCTGGTAGTTACCCGGGGTAAAGGGGACCTGGGCCTGGACCCCCGCAAGTGTCCCCGGGCTTCGGTCTTTTGCATCGCCGCGGCCATTGAACTCTACCCGGCGGATTTATACGAGCAGGGGCTGGAGCTGGTTACCCTGGGTACCCGCCGCAACGCCCCCGACGCCCTGGACCCGCGGATTAAGTCCTTAAACTATCTTAATAATATTATCGCCAAAATGGAAGCCACCCGGGCCGGGGCACCGGAAGGCCTGTTCCTCAATAAAGAAGGTTATGTAGCCGAAGCCACGGGCGATAACATCTTTATCGTCAAAAACGGCCAGCTGCTTACGCCGCCGCCCTTCGTGGGCCTGCTGGAAGGCATTACCCGCAACGCTGTTATGGAACTGGCGGCAGAGACCGGCATACCCGTTTATGAAAAGGTCTTTACCCGTCACGATGTTTATACCGCGGATGAGTGTTTCCTTACCGGTACAGCGGCGGAGGTTATACCCGTCGTGAAGGTGGATGGGCGCCCCATCGGCTCTGGCCAGCCCGGGCCAATTACCAGGGATCTGATCGCCAGGTTCCGGGAAATGACTAAAACCGACGGCCCGGAGATCTTTGCTTAAAAACAGGCGAGGGGGAAAAACCATGCGCAGCGATGCCATGAAAACAGGTCTGGCCAGGGCACCCCACCGGTCCCTCTTCAAGGCCATGGGCCTGACAGATGCGGAAATCGAACGCCCGATTATAGGGATTGTTAATGCCTATAACGAACTTATCCCCGGCCATCTGCACTTAAACACCCTGGCGGAGGCGGTTAAAGCCGGGGTGCGCCTGGCCGGCGGTACGCCCCTGGAGTTTCCCACCATCGGTGTCTGTGACGGCCTGGCCATGAACCATGAGGGCATGAAGTACTCCCTGGCCAGCCGGGAACTCATCGCCGATATGGTGGAAGTGATGGCTATAGCCCATCCCTTTGACGCTTTAGTATTTATCCCCAACTGCGACAAAATTGTCCCGGGTATGCTCATGGCCGCAGCCCGCTTAAATATCCCGGCCATTTTTGTCAGCGGTGGACCCATGCTGGCTGGCCGCTACCAGGGAAGGGATGTCTCCTTAAGCACCATGTTCGAAGCCGTAGGGGCCACCCAGGCTGGTAAAATGGCGGCAGAAGAGCTGGCTGCCCTGGAAGACCGTGCCTGTCCGGGCTGCGGCTCCTGCGCCGGCATGTTCACGGCCAATACCATGAACTGCATGGTTGAGGCCCTGGGGATGGCCCTGCCGGGTAATGGCACCATCCCGGCTGTCAGCGGGGCCCGGGTGCGCCTGGCGAAAATGGCCGGGATGCGGGTTATGGAGCTGCTCAAGGAAAACGTCCGGCCGCGGGATATTATGACGATCCAGGCCTTTCACAATGCGGTGGCCGTGGATATGGCCCTGGGGGGTTCCACCAACACCTGCCTGCACCTGCCGGCCATTGCCAGGGAGGCCGGTGTGGACCTGGACCTGGCCACCTTTGCCGCCATTAACAGGCGGACGCCCCAGATCTGCAAATTAAGCCCGGCGGGCAGCCAGCATATCCAGGACCTGGAGGAAGCCGGTGGCATCCCGGCGGTAATGAACGAACTCTTGTGCCACGGACTCATCGACGGCAGCGCCCTGACGGTAACCGGTAAAACAGTGGCGGATAACGTGGCCGGCCGGGAGGTAAGCCGGCGGGAGGTTATCCGGCCGGTAGAGGACCCCTACAGCCCGGAAGGCGGCCTGGCTATCCTGTACGGGAACCTGGCGCCGGAAGGGGCAGTGGTGAAAAAGGGCGCCGTCCTGCCGGAAATGATGCAGCACGAGGGGCCGGCGCGGGTCTTTAACAGCGAGGAAGAGGCCTTTGCCGCCATTATAGGCCAGAAGATTAAGCCGGGCGACGTGATCGTCATCCGTTACGAAGGACCCCGGGGCGGGCCGGGTATGCAGGAGATGTTAAGCCCCACGGCGGCTCTGGCCGGTATGGGCCTGGACAGCTCGGTGGCCCTGATTACCGACGGCCGCTTCTCCGGCGCCAGCCGCGGCGCCTCCATCGGCCATGTCTCCCCCGAGGCTGCTGCAGGGGGCCTTATCGCCCTGGTGGAAGAAGGAGATACCATCGCCATTGACATCGAGGTAGGGAAACTGGAATTAAAGGTACCGGAAGGGGAGATCTCCCGCCGCCGGGCCAACTGGCAGCCCTTGCCGCCTAAAATCACCAGCGGCTACCTGGCCCGCTACGCCCGCCTGGTCACGTCCGGGGCCAAGGGCGCGGTGTTAGAGTAAGGATATTATCCCGCAATACCTATCTTTAGCGCAAAGGAGTGCTTCTACCATTGGGGATCGCAGCGAAACGAAAAAACTAACCGGGTCGGAAATCATCATTAAGGCCCTGCAAGAAGAAGGAGTGGATACCGTATTTGGTATCCCCGGGGGTTCAGTTTTACCCCTCTACCACGAACTGGCGGTAGCCAGTATTCGCCATATTTTAACCCGCCATGAGCAGGCAGCGGCCCATGCTGCCGACGGCTATGCCCGGGCCAGCGGTAAACCGGGCGTATGTATAGCCACCTCCGGGCCAGGGGCGACTAACCTGGTCACGGGTATCGCCAACGCCTATATGGATTCCATCCCCATTATCGCCATTACCGGCCAGGTCAGCGTAGCCATGATCGGCCGCGATTCCTTCCAGGAAGCTGATATTACAGGTATAACCCTGCCGGTGACCAAGGCCAACTACCTGGTCAAAAACATCCGTGACCTGGCTGTTACCATTCATGAGGCCTTCCATGTGGCCGCCACCGGCCGGCCCGGTCCTGTCCTTATCGATGTCCCCAAAGATATTACTACCCAGCGGGCGGCCTTTCACTACCCTCCCCGGTTACACCTGCCCGGCTACCGCAGCCGGGTGGAACCCCATGCCCTGCAGGTAGCCCAGGCTGCCGCCGCTATCCAGGCTGCGACGAAACCCTTGCTCTTTATCGGCGGCGGGGTGATTACCTCCGGCGCCCATGAAGAAGTGCGGCAACTGGCCGAAGAGCAGGATATTCCCGTCGTCATGAGTATGATGGGCAAGGGGGCTTTTCCCGAGCAGCATCCCCTCTTTATCGGTATGGTGGGGATGCACGGTACCGCGGCAGCTAATTACGCTATCTGCGAGACGGACCTGATTATCGGCGTCGGGGTCCGCTTTGACGACCGGGTAACGGGGAAAATTGAGGCCTTCGCCCCTAAGGCGAAGATTATCCATATCGATATTGACGCTGCCGAGATAGGCAAGGTTGTTGCGGCCCACATTCCCATCGTCGCCGATGCCCGCCAGGCCCTGCAGGCCTTGCTGGCCAAATTACCCGGGAAAATGGAACGCCCGGCCTGGCGCCAGCAAATAAAGCGCTGGCAGGAAGAAAACCCCTTACGCTATGAACAGTGCGGGTTAAAACCCCAGTATGTTATCGAGGAATTATATCATTTAACCGGGGGCCGGGCCATTATCAGTACCGACGTAGGCCAGCACCAGATGTGGGCGGTGCAGTATTATCCCCTCGAGCGGCCCAGGGCTTTCCTATCCTCCTGCGGCCTGGGAACCATGGGCTTTGGCGTCCCGGCAGCCATGGGCGCCGCCATAGCCCGGCCGGGGGAGACCGTCGTGGCCATTTCGGGTGACGGTAGCTTCCAGATGAATATCCAGGAGCTGGCTACACTAAGCCATTACCGCATCCCCGTCAAGATCGTTTTGCTCAATAATGGTTACCTGGGCATGGTGCGCCAGTGGCAGGAGTTTTTCTTTGACCGCCGCTATGCTTACTCCGAGATGGCCGGTAACCCGGATTTTGTCAAGGTGGCCGAGGCCTATCGGGTACCGGGGCGGCGGGTGACCACCCGCGAGGAGGTCGTTCCGGCCCTGCAGGAGGCCCTGGAGACGGAGGGCCCCTTCCTGCTGGATGTCTTAATTGACCGGGAAGAGAATGTTTTCCCCATGGTCCCGCCGGGCGGTACCCTGAACAAAATGGTGACGGGAGGTAGGCAGGAATGAAACGCACCCTTTCGGTCCTGGTAGAAAATCGCCCCGGGGTTTTGACCCGGGTAGCCGGCCTCTTCAGCCGCCGCGGTTACAATATCGACAGCCTGGCCGTGGGCCGTACCGAGAACCCTTCCATTTCCCGGATGACTATCGTGGTCGACGGTGATGAGCAGATTATCGAGCAGGTCAGCAAGCAGTTAAATAAGCTCATCGATGTCATCAAGCTGAGCGATATTACCGATGACCCCCATGTGGGCCGGGAATTGGTGCTCATAAAGGTCAATGCCGAGCCGGCTGTCCGGGGCGAGATTATGCAGATCGTCGACATCTTCCGGGCGCGGATTGTGGATATCGCCCGCAACAGCCTGATTATCGAAGCTACCGGTGACGCCGATAAAATCGATGCCATTGAAAATTCCCTGCGTCCCTTTGGCATCCGGGAGGTAGTGCGTACAGGTAAAATTGCCATGCTGCGCGGGGCGAAGACCAGGGGAATGGAGGCCAGCGGCGATGGCGCAGGAGAGTAAGGTACGCACCGGTGCCCGGGCGCTGATGGAAGTCCTCCAGGACGAAGGCGTGGAACTGGTCTTCGGTTACCCCGGTGGCGCCGTCCTGCCCCTGTACCATGAGCTGGGCAAGGCCAACATTCGCCATGTCCTGGTGCGCCAGGAACAGAATGCCGTCCACGCGGCCAGCGGCTATGCCCGGACCAGCGGTAAGACGGGGGTTTGCCTGGCCACTTCCGGTCCCGGGGCCACCAACCTGGTGACGGGGATTGCCACGGCCTATATGGATTCCGTGCCGGTAGTTATTTTTACCGGCCAGGTGCCGACCAGTATGGTGGGCAGCGACGCCTTCCAGGAGACCGATATTACGGGCATTACTATTCCTATTACCAAACATAACTACCTGGTGAAAGACGTCGAGGAACTGCCCCGCGTTGCCAAAGAGGCCTTTTATATCGCCAGTACAGGCCGGCCGGGGCCGGTGCTGGTAGATATCCCCAGGGATGTGGCTCTGGCTCCCTGCCAGGCACCGGTACCGGAAAGGTTAGAACTGCGGGGCTATAAACCTACCTACCAGGGGCACCTGGGCCAGCTGCGCGCCCTGGCAAAGCTCTTGCGAGAAGCCGAGCGGCCGGTACTCTTTGCCGGTGGCGGGGTGGTTGTTTCCAGGGCGGAGGGATATTTGCAGGAACTGGCGGCTAAGATCCAGGCGCCGGTTGCTACCTCCCTGACCGGGCTGGGGGCTTTCCCGGAGGATAACCCCCTCTCTTTGGGCATGGTCGGCCTGCATGGCAAACCCTGTGCCAACCATGCCGTCATGGAGTGCGACCTCCTGGTGGGCCTGGGGGTACGTTTTGACGACCGGGTGACAGGGGCGATAGAAAGGTTTGCCCCGCAGGCCCAGATAGCCCATGTGGATATTGACCCGGCCGAAATCGGCAAGAACGTACGGGTAGACCTGCCCCTGGTAGGGGATATCAGTTGCGTCCTGAAAGAGCTCTTGCCCCTGGTGGAGCCGGCCCGGCGCCCGGCCTGGCTGGAGCGCATCAAAGACCTGCGAAATAGCTACCCCCTTACCTATGGCCGGGGCGGCGCGGTGCGGCCCCAGTGGGTTATCGAGCGCCTGGGGGAGATGACCCGCGGCCAGGCCATCATTACCACTGATGTCGGCCAGCACCAGATGTGGGCAGCCCTCTTTTATGGTTTTACCGAGCCGCGCACCTTTATTTCCTCCTGCGGCCTGGGCACCATGGGCTACGGCCTGCCGGCGGCCATTGGTGCGGCCCTGGCCCGGCCGCAAAAACAGGTTTGGGTCATCACCGGCGACGGTAGTTTCCAGATGGGGATGCCCGAATTAGGTACGGCCAGGGAACAGGGCTTACCCCTGAAGATCCTGCTCTTTAACAACCAGAGCCTGGCCATGGTGCGCCAGCTCCAGCACTTCTACTACGACCGCCAGTATACAGCCGTAAAATTTAGCGGCAACCCTGACTTCGTGCGCCTGGCGGAGTGCTACGGGGCCGAGGGCCTCAGGATTACGAAACAGGAAGAAGTGGTGCCGGTACTCGCCCGGGCCCTGCAAAGCGATTCCTTGACCCTGATTGAATGTCTGATCAGCGAAGAGGAAATGGTCTATCCCATGGTCTTAAACGGTTCGGCCTTAAATGAGATGCTCCTGCCTTAGCTACGTCGATGTAACCAGTGAAGGGAGAAAAGAGGGGGTTGATGCTATTTGCCCGCTACCAGCAAACGCATTTATATCTTTGATACCACCCTGCGTGACGGCGAGCAGTCGCCCGGGGTAAGCCTCAACGTGGAGGAAAAGCTAAAGATTGCCCACCAGCTAGCCCGGCTGGGGGTAGACGTCATAGAAGCCGGTTTTCCCATTGCCTCCCCGGGTGATTTTGAGGCCGTGCGGGCCATAGCCCGGGAGGTGGAGGGGCCGGTGATAACCGGCCTGGCGCGGATTAACGACCGGGATATCGACCGCGCCTGGGAAGCCCTGCAGGAGGCCAGGCGGCCGCGCATCCATGTCTTTATCGCCACTTCCGATATCCACCTGCAATATAAGCTGCGCCTGACCAGGGAAGAGGTCCTGGCCGCAGTCCGGCGGGGGGTGGCCCGGGCGAAAGGCTACTGCCAGGACATCGAGTTTTCGCCCGAAGACGCCTCCCGCAGCGATATCGATTTCCTGTGCCAGGTCCTGGCGGCGGCCATTGATGCCGGGGCTACGGTTCTCAATATCCCGGATACGGTGGGCTACGCCACCCCGGCGGAGTTTGGCCGCTTGATAGCTGCCATCCGCCAGCGCGTCCCGGGTATTGACCGGGTGCAGATCAGTGTCCACTGTCATAACGACCTGGGCCTGGCGGTGGCCAACTCCCTGGCGGCCATTGAGAATGGGGCCGTCCAAATTGAAGGCGCCATTAACGGCATCGGCGAGCGGGCCGGCAATACAGCCCTGGAAGAGCTGATCATGGCCCTCTACACCCGGCGTGACTATTACGGCCGCCAGACCGGCATTGTCACCGAAGAGATCTACCGCACCAGCCGGCTGGTCAGCAGCCTGACGGGTATGCCCGTACAGTATAACAAGGCCATTGTAGGCAAGAACGCCTTCACCCATGAGGCCGGCATCCACCAGGACGGCGTCTTGAAGGAGCGAACCACTTACGAGATTATGAACCCGGCCATGATCGGCTTGGTCCAGAACAATATCTTCCTGGGTAAGCACTCCGGCCGGCACGCCTTGCGCAGCCGCCTGGAGGAACTGGGCTTTAAACTCAATGAAACGGAACTCGACAAAGCCTTTACCCGTTTCAAAGAGCTGGCTGACCGCAAAAAGGAGATTAGCGACCGCGACCTGGAAGCCATTGTTGAGCATGAAGTCAAACAGATCCCCGAGAAATTCATCCTGGAGCATATCCACATCTCTACGGGTAACCGGGTGGTGCCCACCGCCACCATTGGCATACGGGCCGGGGAGGAATTGCGGGAAGAAGCGGCCTGCGGGGAAGGCCCGGTGGATGCGGCCTTTAAGGCCATCGACAAGGTTACCCGCATAGCCGTGTGCCTGAAGTCCTATACCCTCAATGCCGTTACCGGCGGTAAAGACGCCGTGGGCGAGGTGACTGTTAAAGTGGAATACGGGGGGCGGGTCTTCATCGGCCGTGGTATCAGCACTGACGTGCTGGAGGCCAGCGCCCGCGCCTACCTGAACGCCATTAACAAGGTGGTCTACGAGGTAGGAGAAGAAAATCTGTTAGGGGAGAAGGGATAACCGTGGGTATGACCATTACCGAAAAGATCCTGGCCACCCATGCCGGCCTGGAAAAAGTAGAGCCCGGCCAGCTCATCAACGCCCGGGTCGACCTGGCCCTGGGGAACGACATCACCGCCCCACTGGCCATCGAGGAATTCAGAAAACTGGGAGTCAAGAAGGTCTTCGACCCGGAGCGGGTCGTCCTGGTGCCGGACCACTTTACCCCGGCCAAGGATATTAAATCCGCCGAGCAGGCTAAAGTCTTACGGGAGTTCGCCCGGGAGCAGGGGTTAACCAACTACTTTGAAGTCGGCCGTATGGGCATCGAGCATTGCCTGCTGCCGGAACAGGGCCTGGTCGGCCCGGGGGATCTGGTCATCGGCGCCGACTCCCACACCTGCACCTACGGCGCCCTGGGGGCCTTTGCTACCGGGGTCGGATCCACTGACCTGGCAGCTACCATGGCCACGGGCGAGTGCTGGTTTAAGGTGCCGGAGACTATCCTCTTTCGTTACCATGGTCGGCTCCAGCCCTGGGTGAGCGGTAAGGACCTTATCCTCTATACCATCAGCCTGATAGGCGTTGACGGCGCCCGCTACATGGCCATGGAATTCACCGGGGAAGCCATCGCCGATCTCAGTATGGCCGGTCGCTTCACCATGGCTAACATGGCTATCGAGGCCGGCGGCAAGAACGGCATCTTCCCGGTGGACGAAAAGACCCTGGCTTACATCCAGGGCCGCCTGCAGAGGGACTATCGGGTATACCAGAGTGACGCCGACGCCAGCTACGTCCGGGTAATAGACATTGATGCCGGTAAAATTGCGCCCCAGGTAGCCCTGCCCCACCTGCCCGAAAACGCCCGCAGCGTCTATGAAATAGATGAGATCAAAATCGACCAGGTAGTTATCGGTAGCTGCACCAACGGCCGCCTGGAAGACCTGCAGGTAGCGGCGCGGATTCTGAAAGGGCAAAGGGTCCACCCGGAGGTACGGCTCATCGTTATCCCCGGCACCCAGCAGATTTACAGGGAAGCCCTGGCGGCGGGCCTGATCGACATCTTTATCGCCGCCGGCGCCGCGGTCTCCACGCCCACCTGTGGCCCCTGCCTGGGCGGCCACATGGGCATCCTGGCTAAAGGTGAACGCGCCCTGTCCACCACCAACCGCAACTTCGTCGGCCGTATGGGCCATCCCGAGAGTGAGGTCTACCTGGCCGGGCCGGCGGTGGCCGCCGCCAGCGCCGTCAAGGGCCGCATTGCCGCCCCTGAGGAGGCTATTTGAGAGGTGAGAAGTGGGATTCCCACATCTCAATTTTGGAGGATGATATAGATGCTTATAGCAGGCAAGTGCCATATTTTTGGTAACGATATCGACACTGACGCCATTATCCCGGCGCGGTACCTGAACACCACCGACCCGGCGGAACTCGCCCGTCACTGCATGGAAGACGCCGACCCCACCTTTGCCGGTCGGGTAAAGCAGGGGGAGATCATCGTCGCCGGCAAGAACTTCGGCTGCGGCAGCTCCCGGGAGCACGCGCCGGTAGCCATCAAGGCTGCCGGGGTGGCGGCGGTCATCGCTGCTTCCTTTGCCCGCATCTTCTACCGCAACGCCATTAACATCGGCCTGCCCATCTTTGAATCCCCGGGGGCGGCAGCCAGTATCGCGGCCGGGGATGAAGTGCAGATTGACGCTGAAAAGGGCGAGATTGTCAACCTCACTAAAGGGGAAACCTATCCGGTAGCGCCCTTTCCACCCTTTATGCAAGAACTCATTGCCGCCGGGGGGCTGATGCCCTACGTGGCCGGGAAGGTGAGGGCCCATGTATAAAATTGCGGTTTTACCTGGTGACGGCATCGGTCCGGAGATCGTCCCCGAGGCGGTAAAAACCCTGGAGGCCGTAGGCAGCCGGGAAGGGGTAGAGTTCCAGTTTAGCGAAGCCCTGGTAGGGGGCGCGGCCATTGACGCCCGCGGTCGGGCCTTACCGGCGGAAACCCTGGCCCTCTGCCGACAGAGCGATGCCGTGCTCCTGGGGGCCGTGGGCGGCCCTAAATGGGATACCCTGCCCCCGGCGGAGCGCCCGGAAACGGCCGCCCTGTTACCCCTGCGTAAAGAGCTGGGCCTCTACGCCAACCTGCGGCCGGCCTATCTTTTCGCCCCTCTGGCGGCGGCTTCGCCCTTAAAACCGGAGGTAGTCACCGGCACCGACCTGCTGATTGTGCGGGAGTTGACGGGGGGCCTCTACTTTGGCCCCAAAAAGCGGGAAAAGACGGCGACGGGCGAAGTGGCCTACGACACCATGCTTTACTCCACAGCGGAGATAGAGCGCATCGTGCGCCTGGCCTTTACCATAGCCCGCCAGCGCCGCGGCCATTTGACCAGCGTGGATAAAGCCAACGTCCTCACTAGCTCGCGCCTGTGGCGGGATACGGTGGAAAGGCTGAAAGGCGAGTTCCCCGAAGTTACCGTGGAGCATATGTACGTTGATAACTGCGCCATGCAACTGGTGCGCCGGCCGACCCAGTTTGATGTGATTGTCACCGAGAATACCTTCGGCGATATTTTAAGCGACCAGGCCTCCGTCCTGACGGGTTCTATCGGGATGCTGCCTTCAGCCAGCATCGGCGGCGTCGTAGGCCTTTATGAGCCCTGCCATGGCTCAGCGCCGGATATCGCCGGCCAGCAGAAGGCCAATCCCCTGGCCACCATCCTTTCGGTAGCCATGATGCTTAAGTACTCCTTCAAAATGGACCGGGCCGCGCAAGCCGTGGAAGCAGCCGTCAGCCGGGTACTGGCGAAGGGTTACCGGACCCCGGATATCTACGTTCCGGGGACCAGCCTGGTGGGTACGGCTGAAATGGGCGCCCTGGTCCGGCAGGAACTGCAAGAGGGATAACAATGGCGGAAAAGATCTGTGTCTACGACACCACCCTCCGGGACGGCAGCCAGGGCGAGGGCATCAGCCTGTCCGTGGAGGATAAGTTAAAGATTGCCGCCCGCCTGGACCGGCTGGGCGTGGACTATATCGAAGGCGGCTGGCCCTGGGCCAACCCCAAGGATATGGAGTTCTTCCTGCGGGCGCGGGAAATTATCTGGCGTCACGCCAGGCTTACCGCCTTTGGCCGCACCAGGAAACCAGGGGAGCAGGCCAGGGAGGACGCCAACCTGCTGGCCATCAAGCGTTCGGGGGTCAAGGTGGCCACCATCTTCGGCAAGTCCTGGGACCTCCATGTGACGGCGGCCCTGGAGACGACCCTGGCGGAAAACCTGGCCATGATCAGCGATAGCGTCGCCTTCCTGGTTGAGGCAGGCCTGGAAGTGATCTTCGACGCCGAGCATTTCTTTGACGGCTTTAAGGCCAACCCCGATTATGCCCTGGCTACCTTAAAGGCCGCCGCTGCAGCCGGGGCCAGCTGGGTGGTTTTGTGCGATACCAACGGCGGCTGCCTGCCTGATGAAGTGGCGGCTGCTGTGGCCAGGGTGAGCCAGGAAATACCGGTGCCCCTGGGGATTCATACCCATAATGACGGCGAGCTGGCTGTAGCTAACTCCCTGGCTGCTGTTAACGCCGGTTGCCGCCAGGTCCAGGGCACCATCAACGGCTTTGGCGAGCGCTGCGGCAATGCCAATTTGTGTTCGGTCTTACCTAACCTGGAGCTGAAAATGGGTTATCAGTGCCTGCCTACCGGGCAGCTGGCCCATCTGACCGAGGTCTCCCGTTACGTCAGCGAGATCGCTAATGTGGTGCCGCCTGGTAACCAGCCCTTCGTCGGCTACAGTGCCTTTGCCCATAAGGGTGGCATCCATGTGAGCGCGGTCTTAAAGGCCGCCCATACCTACGAGCATATCCGGCCCCAGCTGGTAGGGAACGAACGGCGAATTTTGATGTCGGACCAGGCCGGAGCCAGTAACCTGCGCTGCAAGGTGGAGGAAATGGGCCTGGAGCTTTCCCAGGAAAGGGAACGGGCCGTCATAACGGGTATCAAGGAGATGGAACGCCAGGGTTACCAGTTTGAAGGGGCCGACGCCTCCCTGGAACTATTCTTAAGGAAGACAACAGGGGAGTACCGGCAGCAGTTCGAAGTAGAGTATGTTAAAACCCTGGTCGAGAAACGGCCCGGGCAGGAAGCCACCTCGGAAGCCATCGTTAAGCTGAGGGTGGGCGACCAGGTGGTTTATACGGCGGCCGAAGGCAACGGCCCCGTCAACGCCATGGATAACGCCCTGCGCAAGGCCCTGGAAGAGGTCTTCCCGGCTATAGGCCGTATGCGCCTGACAGACTACAAGGTACGGGTCCTGGACGAAAAGGATGCCACCAGCGCCCGGGTTCGGGTGCTCATCGAGTCCCGGGACGGCAATGACTCCTGGAATACGGTGGGAGTTTCCACCAATATCATCGAAGCCAGCTGGGCCGCTCTCCTGGACAGTATGGAATACGCCCTCTTGAAGCAAGCGCAGGAGATAAGCAAGCGGGCGGCGGCAACGCCGTAAAAAATAGAGCCAGGCTCGTTCAGCCTGGCTCTATCTATTTACTTTGCCGCTGGTTGGGGAGCGGGAGGCAGGGGTCTGGCGTACTGCCAGCGGGGCAGGGCAGTTCCCGGCAACTGCAGGTCCTGCTCTTTTTTTATGGCGGGGTAGATATTATAGTTATTGAGACTCTCCACCAGGCCGCCGGTAAAGGTCAACCCCTTCTCCAGGGTATGGGGGTCGCCGATGGCCTTAATGACAATGGGGTAAAGGAGTTTCTGGCCGTCGACGGTGATATAAACCCGCGACCCTTCCTCTTTGGCCGCAATACCATTGTAGGCGCCGATGCGGTGGTCATTGATGGCTATGGCCTCGGCCCCGGAGGCCCAGAGTTCATTGACGATGTCCACCAGGTCCTCATAAAGAAGGGGGGCATCGCCGGTGATGGTTACCGTTATTCCTGGCCCTTTGACCGGGGCGAGGCCGGTGCTTACCTGCAACCGGGCCAATTCCCGGGCCAGGGCCTCGCCGGTATTGTTATCCTGGCCGGAGCCGGTTTTCAGGGCGTAGAGCTGCTGCTGGAGCTGGACGATTTCGCCCTGGAGCTGGTTGCGCTTGGTGCTCAGGTTTCTCCACATGGCCACCAGGTCCTCAGTTTTCTGGGCTTCCAGGGAGCTGGCCAGCAACCGCTGGGTACGAAACTGGAGGGATAATAGCAGGCCCAGGATTAAAAAGACGATGGTTAGCGAGATAGACCAGTATTTACCTTTCAGCATCTTATTGCCCCCCCGCTTTGGGTAAACGCACATAGTCCTGGGGGAAACCGCCTTTATAGGCGGGCAGGGTCAGGTTCGGGGATTTAGCTACCTTGACCGGGAAATCCCGGCTTTTTAAGAGGGAAAAGTCAACGGATTTTTCCACAGCCGCCAGCAGGGTATCCGGGTTCCCAATGGCCTGGACTTCGTAGGGTGGGGCCAGGCGGGTGGAATTAACCATAATGACGGTACCTACGCAGCGGATGTCCGAATTGGTAACAATCCGCTGGCCATTGACGGCAATGGCCTCAGCCCCGGCGGCCCTTAATTCATTGACCAGGTAGAGGACGTTTTTATCGTGGATGATAAAGTTTTCCGGGTTGTAAGTGGCCTGGGAGCTTTTTTCGGCAGCCTGGGCGCCGGCA
>JASUSX010000023.1 GCA_030445875.1 Clostridia bacterium | reverse complement strand
GGAATGAGCTGCGCCGCCTGTGTGGCCAAAGTGGAAAAGGACCTGCAGAATATGCCGGGTGTAAAGGAAGCCCGGGTTAACCTTCTCACCGGCAAGGCTGCTGTAGATTATAACCCTGACCGCGTGAGCATCCCCCAGATGGCCCGGACCATCCAGGAGCTGGGCTACGAGGTACCGGAGGAGGAGATGCTCCTGGCGGTACGGGGGATGAGCTGTGCCGCCTGCGCGGCCAGGGTGGAAAAGGTGGTCCAAGGTATACCCGGCGTAACCTCGGTAGCAGTCAGCCTGCCGGCCGAGTCGGCCCGCATCCGTTACTACCCCGGCACCGTGGACCGGGCGCTGATCAAAAAGGAAATCAACGCCCTGGGTTACGAGGCTACGGAGAGACTCTCCGGCCAGGAGGCCCTGGACCGGGAGAAAGAGGCGCGGGAGCGAGAAATCCGCTACCAGCGCCGCAATATGTGGATCGCCTGGCCCCTGGCGACCCTGGTGATGATCGGTATGTTCCGCGATATGTGGATCTTCCCCTACTTTGTACCTAAATGGTTGGGAAATGTCTATGTCCTCTGGGCTTTAACCACGCCGGTAGCCTTTATCCCCGGTTGGCAGTTCTTCGTCCACAGCTGGAACGGCCTCAAGCGCGGGGCTACGGATATGAACCTCCTCTACGCCACCGGGATCGGCGCCGCCTACATTATCGCCACCATCAACACCCTGTGGCCGGAGGCCGGTTTCGGCGGGCGCGGTGCCACCTTTTTCGAGTCCGCCGCTTTACTTACCGCCTTTATCGTCCTGGGCCGCTATCTGGAAGCCATTACCCGCGGCCGTACCTCGGAAGCCATTCGTAAACTCATGCGCCTGCAGGCCCGGACCGCCCGGGTCATCCGGGACGGCCAGGAGGTAGAGATTGCCACCGACGAGGTCCAGGTGGGGGATATCGTCGTCGTCCGCCCGGGCGAGAGCATCCCGGTGGACGGGGAGGTGGTCGAAGGGTACTCGGCTGTCGATGAATCCATGATTACCGGCGAAAGTATACCGGTAGAGAAACGTCCTGGTGCCCAGGTCGTGGGGGCGACCATCAATAAAACCGGTTCCTTCAAGTTCCGGGCCACACGGGTGGGGAGCGAGACAGCCCTGGCCCAGATTATCAAGATGGTCGAAGAAGCCCAGGCTTCCAAGGCCCCCATTCAAAGGCTGGCCGACTTTGTCGCCGGGCACTTCATCGCCGGCGTCCATGTCCTGGCCCTCATCGTCTTCTTTTTCTGGTTCTTCATCGGTTACGACGCTTTCTTCCGGCCGGACAGCCACTTTATCCTTTCGCCCTACAGCCTGGCCCAGGTGGGCGTCTTCGGCTTCGCCCTGCTGCTGTCAGTAACCACCCTGGTCATCTCCTGCCCCTGCGCACTGGGGCTGGCCACACCCAGTGCCGTCATGGCTGGTACAGGTAAAGGTGCCGAGAACGGTATTCTCTTCAAGGGTGCCGACGCCCTGGAAGCCAGCAGCAAGCTCAACGCCATCGTGTTTGATAAAACTGGTACTCTGACTAAAGGGGAACCCTCGGTTACCGACGTGATTGCTAGCCCCGGTTTTGATCACAAAGAGGTCCTGCGCCTGGCGGCCATGGCAGAAAGGCCCTCCGAACACCCCCTGGGCGAGGCCATTGTCCGCGGCGCCGTTGAAAAAGGCCTGACCATTGAAGATGTGCAGGACTTTGAAGCCATACCGGGCCACGGTGTCCGGGCAACCTACCAGGGCTGGGAAATCCTGCTGGGCAACCGCCGCCTGATGGAACAGCGACACATCGCCATTGGCGACCTGGCAGCGCAGATGGAGAAGCTCGAAGAGGAAGGCAAGACGGCTATGCTCATGGCTATTGACGGCCGGGCCGCCGGCATCATCGCCGTGGCCGATACCTTAAAAGAACACACCCGGGTGGCCGTCGAGCGCCTGCAGAAAATGGGTATTCAAGTTGTCATGATCACCGGCGACAACCGGCGCACAGCCACGGCCATCGCCCGCCAGGTGGGCATTGACACAGTTCTGGCCGAAGTGCTACCCCAGGATAAGGCTGAGGAAGTGAAAAAGCTCCAGGGGCAAGGCCTCAAGGTGGCTATGGTTGGGGATGGCATCAACGACGCCCCCGCCCTGGCCCAGGCTGATGTGGGCCTCGCCATCGGCTCCGGTACCGACGTGGCCAAGGAGACGGGGGATATTATCCTCATTAAGGACGACATCCGCGACGTGGTGGGGGCCATCGAGATCGGCCGCGCCACCATGCATAAGATCAAGGAAAACCTGATCTGGGCCTTCCTTTATAACTCCCTGGGGATCCCCATTGCCGCCGGCATCCTCTACCCTTTTACCGGGCTCATCGTCAGCCCCGAGCTGGCCGCCTTCTTTATGGCTATGAGCTCTATTTCGGTGACTCTCAATACCCTGACCTTGAAGCGCTTCCGGCCTTCCCTGCACGCGGAACGGGATGAAGCTGTCCCCCGGCACCGGCCGGCGCCCCAGGCCGGCTAATATGGAGGTTGTTAGTTCCATTATTACAGGAGTGCCAATTTCCGTTTATTATCTCCAGCGTACAAGTATTGTGAGGTGACTAAACGATGACGGAGCTTGAAGCAAAAGCCACCCGGCAGGCGGCGGTAATCTACACCGGCATCTCTCTGGGGATGGCCCTCTTCTTCCTGGCCCTCACCTTTTTAACGGGGAAAACCTATACCCCCGTGGCCAGAGTGGGTGGCGCCGTGTGGGTGTTTATCCTGACCATGATCGTGACCATGCCCATAGTGATCCCGGCGGTGAAGAACAGGGTAATGGGGTGAAAAAGCAAAGAAAAATATTGGTTGTTAGCCGTTACCATGCTGAAGGCTGTTCCCCACCGTGAGGTAACAGCCTTTTTCTGTTGGGTGTTGTTATGGGGGTCCTAAATAGGATAAAATAGGTAGGGAATACCAGGAACCATAGAAATATTGGAGGCAAGGGGATATGAGCTTACTGGAAACTACCGGCCGGGCAGGGACTATAGCATCCCGTTATTTCTGGCGCTACCTTTTCTTGAGCCTGCGGCCGAAACAATGGACCAAAAACGCCTTCGTCTTTGCGGCTATCCTCTTCTCCCGCCACTTGCTGGACGTTCCCTTGCTGGTACGGACCGTCCAGGTGTATATCATCTTCTGCCTGCTTTCCGGTGGTACATATCTGATTAATGACCTGGTGGACCGGGAAAGGGATCGCTGCCACCCGCGGAAAAAACACCGCCCCATCGCTGCCGGTTTACTGGCACCATTGCCGGCAGCGACAGCGGCCGCCATTATCCTGGCCGGCAGCCTCGCCCTGGCCTTTGCTTTAAGCTGGCAGGTGGGCCTAATCAGCCTCATCTACGCCCTCCAGACCCTGGCCTATTCCTTTTTCTTGAAAGAAATGGTCATCGTTGACGTTTTTGTCGTCGCCCTGGGCTTCGTCCTGCGGGTGGCGGCCGGCGCAGCCGCTATCAGGGTCCCCCTTTCCGCCTGGCTGTTTATCACCGTCATCCTCCTGGCCCTCTTCCTGGCTTTATGTAAACGCCGCCACGAACTGGTTCTCCTGGATGATGCTGCCGCCCACCGGGGCATCCTGGCCGCGTATTCCCTGGGCCTGCTGGATCAATTGATCGCCACCGTTACCTCGGCTACAGTGGTCTTTTATGCCATCTATACCTTTATCGGCGCTGCCCGGCCCCAGCTCATGTACACCGTCCCCCTGGTCCTCTTCGGTATCTGCCGCTACCTCTACCTGACCTACCGCTGCCAGGGCGGTGGGGAGCCGGAAAGCCTGGTCCTCAAGGATAAACCCCTGGCGGCCACCATTCTCCTCTGGGCGGCCAGCTGTTTTGTAGTCCTTTACTGGCTCTAAAATAGTAGCCAGCAGGTAAGGCCTGCTGGTGCCTTTAGATCGTGGGGGTTGTTTTTACTGGCCTGGTTCACCTTCTTGAGTGGCAATTTGATCGTCTTCCTGACGGCTTTTTTCCTGACCCGCGGGCGGGGGCTGGCAGCGGTCGAACGCTTCTTAGCCATGTTTATCCTGGCTATAGCGCAAATTACCGGTACCCTGCTCCTGGCCGGGACCATCCTGCACCTGAGGGCCGGCTGGTTGCTGGCCCTGCATGTAATCCTGCTGGCGGCCGCTTACCTCTGGACCGGCTTGTCCCCGGCCCCGGGACGGGATGCCTGGCCCCGGCCGGATGCCAGCTGGCGCCATAACTTCTGGGCCAGGTTTCTCCTCTTCCTGGCCGGCCTAGAAACAGCCTGGCTGATCTTCTTGGGCTACCTTTTCCCCCCCTATGCCTGGGACAGCCTTTACTACCACCTTACGGCGGCCGCCACCTGGCTCCAGGCCGGCCGCATCGTTTTAAGCCCCTATACCATCTGGGCCAACGTTTACCCCATGAATACCGAGCTGATCTTCACCTGGATTATGCTGCTGGGGGGCAGCGACCTGCTGGTGGACCTGGCCCAGCTCCCCTTTGCCCTGGCCGGCGGCCTGGCCGTCTACGCCCTGGCGCGGCAGGTGGGCTTAAAGCAGGCCAGCAGTACCGTGGCCGCCGGCCTTTTTTTCCTGACGCCTATCGTCCTGGTCCAGAGTAAAACCTGCTATGTTGACGTCGCCTTCGCGGGCATGTTCCTGGCAGCCTACTATTTCGCTTACCGCTACCACCAGCAGCCCCGGCGGGCCTATCTGCTCCTGGCCGCCCTGGGCGGCGGCTTAACCCTCGGGATCAAGGCCTCCGCCGCCCCTTTCGTAGCGGTAATCTTTGTTTTCCTTCTCGCTGGCGGCTGGCAGGCCAGCCGGCAGACCAACCGCCCCTTCTGGCCCTATCTGGGCTTTATCCTGGCGACCTTTACCGCCGCCCTGCTTCTGTTTGGTAGTTTCTGGTACCTGCGTAACTGGCTGGCCTACGGCAATCCCCTTTTCCCCTTCACCTTTAGCGTTCTTGGTCATACCCTGTGGCCAGGCCAGGGCACTGTCGCTGATCTGGTGATGGTCAAAAACACACCCCCTGAGCTGGTAGGGTTATCCACCTGGCAACAACTGCTGCGCTCCTGGCAGGAAACCGGCGAGCCCTATACCTTCGACCAGCGCCTGGGGGGCTTTGGCCCCCAGTGGCTCTACCTGGAACTGCCCTCCCTGGCTGTGACCCTGGGCCTGGCCCTGGCCCGGCGCCAGCATCGCCCCCTGCTCATCCTCTTGCCCCTGGTGCTCCTGCTCTGGTTGCAACCCTCCCCCTGGTGGACCCGCTACACGATCTTCATTGTTGGCGCCGGGGCTTTAAGCCTGGCTTACCTGGAAGCCGGGTTACCCCGTTTCTGGGCGCGGTCTTTGCGGGTCGCCACCCTGGCCCTGGTCCTCATCTCCCTGGCCGGGAGCCTGACCCACGGCTACTTTCCCCCCCAGGTAGTCAGCCGCTTCCTGGCCCTCCCACCGGCCGAGCGCACCTTTTTCCGGCTTGCCCCCTGGGGGGATGAGCTGGCCTGGGTGGAGCAGGTACCCCCGGGTTCACGCATCGCCTTCACGGAAACGGCCTTCCCCTACCTGCTCTTTGGCCCCCGCCTGGAAAACCGCGTCTATCGCCTGATAGCCACCTCGGAGGAAGATATGCTACGTCAGCTACAGGATACTGATAGCCAGTACTTTTTCACCCGCACCACCTCCGCCTACTACCCCTGGGCCAGGCAGAACCCCGGGGTCTTCCGGCCTATCTTTACCTACGGCGATTATATTGCCTACAGGGTGCAGCTCTGACCCTATCCCCGGCCTGGGGCCAGCAGAAAAGGGAGGAGCGGATCATCCGCCCCTCCCTGCAGTTGACTCCAGCCCTTTATTATACCAGGGTAGCCGCCAGGATGGCTTTGATGGTATGGAGGCGGTTTTCCGCCTCGTCGTAGATTACCGACTGGGGCCCGTCCATAACCTCTTCTGTAACTTCCACACCCCGGTCGGCCGGCATACAGTGCATATAGATAGCGTTCTTGTGACCCAGCCTCATGCGACGGCCGTCCATAACCCAGCTATTGTACTTCTCAATCAGGTCCAGGCCTTCCTCCCGGCTGCCGGTATAGGCAATGGGACCCCAGCTCTTGGCATAAATGATGTCGGCATCCTTACAGGCCTCATCCATGTCGTGGACAATATTAAACTGGACGCCGTTTTCCTCCGCGTTCTTCCTGGCCTGCTCTACGATCTCCGGCAACAGGTGGAACTCGGGCGGGTGGGACAGGGTCACATTCATGCCGAAACGGCTCATAAGCAGGATAAGGGACTGGGGCATGGACAGGGGCCGGATATAGTTAGGCGCGTAGGTCCAGCTAATGGTAAAGTTCAGACCGCGGGTGTTTTGGCCGAACTTCTCCTGGATGGTCATAATGTCGGCCAGGGCCTGGGTGGGGTGGTACAGGTCGCACTGCATGTTGATTACCGGGATGCGGGAGTATTTGGCCAGTTCCCGCATGTAGGCGTTACCCTCTTTGTAAGTGCAATAGCGCACGCCCATGCCGTTGCCGAAACGGCTTAAGACTTCCACCGTGTCCTTGGGCGTCTCCCCGTGGCCGATCTGCGTCGTCGAGGGGGTTAAGTAAATGGTATGGCCCCCCAGCTGGGTCATGCCCGTCTCAAAGGCGTTGCGGGTGCGGGTGGAGTTCTCAAAGAAGAGGGCGTAAAAGGTCTTGTCTTCTAAAAGGTGGTGTTTTTCCCCCAGGGCTTTCCGCCTTTTGAGATCATAGGCGATGTCCAGCAGGGTGTCGATCTCTTCCCTGGTCCATTCTTGCAGGGTGATGAAGTGCTTGCCCCGTAAATTGGTCTGCATACCTTTCCCTCCATACCAAGTTGAATTATTTTTAGCGGTCAGACAGGCTTATTTTAGCAAATCCTGGCCCCCGGGTACAACCTGGCCGGGAATAAACCTGCCCCATCCGGCCTGGCCCAGGAAATGCCCCTGGTCATAGATTAGCTGGCCCCGCAGGTAGGTAGCCTCCGGGTAGCCCTGGAGGGAAAAACCCTCAAAGACAGTGTAACCAGCCGCCGAGTGGAGCCCTGCCGCCGTCAGGGTAACCTGCCGGCGAGGATCAAAAATAACCAGGTCGGCGTCACTGCCTGGCGCCAGGCAACCTTTACGCGGGTAAAGGCCGAAGAGACGCGCCGGGTTAGTGCTTAAGACCCGGACCAGCTGGGGCAGGGTCAGCCAGCCGCTGCGTACACCGTAAGAATACAGCAGGGGCAGCAAGGTCTCCGTCCCGGGCACCCCGGAAGGGGTGTTGTAAAAGGCCGTCCCGGTTGCTTTCTGTGACCGGCTATAACTGCAGTGGTCGGTGGCCACCACCTGGAGGCCGCCGGCCGCCAGGTGCTGCCAGAGGATCTCATTATCGGCTGCTGTGCGTAAGGGGGGGCACATCAGGAACAGGCGGCTCTCCGGCCCGGCGTATCTTTCTGCTGTCAGCAGGAGGTAATGGGGGCAGGTCTCGCCGTAAACCTCCTGGCCCCGGGACCGGGCGGCGGCAATGGCTGCTGCCCCGCTGCCCGTGGAGACGTGGACAATATAGACTGGCGCGTCGGCCTCCCCGGCCTTTTGGATAAGGTCCTGGATGGCCTTGACCTCTACTGCTGCCGGGCGGCTCACAGCGTGGTAGGCGGGGTCTGTCTGCCCGGCGGCCTCCAGCTCCCGCCTTTTCATGGTAATCATCTCGTGGTCCTCGCAGTGGACGGTAACCAGGGCCCCCAGGTTGCGGGCCTGTTGCAACAAGCGGCCGATGGCAGCCGGGCTCAGGCGCTGGTTATAGGTGGTGAAAACCTTGAAGCTGGCTACACCTTCCCCGACTACAGCCTTGAGGCCAACCGTGTCTTCCTCCTGGCCAGCCAAGACCACCTGGTGCAGGCTGAAGTCGACGCAGGCCAGGTCCCCGGCTTCGGCCCGGCGCCTGCTTAGGGCCGCCAGTAAGGGTTCACCGGGGCTAACCGGCTCGGCGTAGTCGATGACGGTGGTAACGCCGCCGCAGGCGGCCAGGCGCGTCCCGGTAAACCAGTCGTCAGCCGTAAAGAGGTTGCCGACGGGCATCTGGTAGTGGACATGGGCGTCGATAACCCCGGGCAGGATATACCTGCCGCTAACGTCCCGCACCTGTGCTCCGGGCGCGGCCAGGTCCGGGCCTACGGCGGCAATCTTCTCGCCGGCAACGGCCACATCGGCCTGCTCTAACCTATCGGCGGTTACTACCCAGCCACCTTGCAGCAAGAGGTTCAACTTTACTGCCTCCCCGCCAGTTTCACTTTTAACACCTAGTTTTTTCCTTCCTCAAATCCGGCCAGAGCTTCCCGCAAGGCCTCCAGGGAGGGTGCCACCCGGATGGGTTCCCCGGCAGCTTTGATAGCATTGGCCACGTCTTTGAGGCCGTTCCCGGTAACCAGAACGACCACCCTTGCCCCGGATTTAATAACCCCTTCCCGGACGGCCTTCAGGAGGCCGGCTGTGCCGGCTACCCCGGCCGGCTCACCGAAGACCCCGCTGGTCCGGCCCAGGGTGCCCATGGCCGCCAGGATCTCCTGGTCGCTGACGTTGATCATGCTCCCGCCGGAATCCCGGACGGCCCGCAGGGCCTTTTCCGGGTTGCGGGGCACGCCCACGGCGATGCTGTCGGCCAGGGTATTTTCCTCCATGGGGCGTACCCTGGTACCCTCCCGGAAGGCGCGGGTGAGGGGGCAGCAGCCCTCAGCCTGGACCCCCAGCATCCGGGGTAGCCGGTCAATCCAGCCCGCCTTTTTCAAATCCACCCAGGCCTTCCAGGCCCCGGCCATGGTACAGCCGTCGCCTACCGCCAGGACCACCCAGTCGGGGACTTGCCAGCCCAGTTGCTCGGCCACCTCCAGGCAGACCGTCTTCTTGCCTTCCACCAGGTAAGGGTTGATGGCCGCGTTGCGGTTGTACCAGCCGTGTTCTGCGATGGCTGCCGCCGACAGGTGGAAGGCGTCCTCATAGGATCCCTGGACGCTGATCACCGTAGCACCGAAGATCAGGAGCTGGGCTACCTTACCCTGGGGGGCCCGGCCGGGGACAAAGATGACCGCCTTCAGCCCCACGGAGGCCGCCGCTCCGGCCAGGGAGGAAGCAGCGTTGCCGGTGGAGGAACAGGCTACTACCCGGGCCCCCTCAGCCAGGGCCCGGGCTACCGCCACGGCCGAGGGCCGGTCTTTCAGGGAGCCGGTGGGGTTCAAGCCATCGTCCTTGATATACAGTTCCTTTAACCCCAGCTCGGCCCCTAGCCGTTCCGCCCGGTAGAGGGGAGTCCAGCCCACCTGCAGGGGCGGCAGGGGCCCCTCCTGGGCTATCGGCAGGAAAGGCCGGTAGCGCCACATGGAAGGCTCCCGGTTAGCGGCCAGGCTTGCTTTAGAAAGGGAGCGGTTTATATAGTCGTAGTCGTATTCTACGTCCAGGATGCCGTCGGTGGAACCGCAAATGGGACAGGTGTAGAGGCCCGGCTCGGGTTGATAGGTGCGGCTGCAGTTGATGCAGCGCAGCCGGGTTATATTGCTCACCCCGGGTCATCTCCTAGAAAATAGATTTCTACCAAAAATGGATATCAATGCTATACGCCAGCCTGGGCTGGAGGGTACAGGCTCCGGGACACAGCACCACCGCTTCAAAGGGTAGCTTGCCCAGCTTACTTCTCCCTTCTACCGTAGGGCGTACCTGTCAGGGGGAGGGAGAGGCGCAGTTTGCCGTCGCGGCGGTAGTAGGCGCCTGCGACGGCCGCCGCTGTGGGGATGGTCGCCAGCTCACCAATGCCCTTGGCCCCGTAGGCATAAGCAGTACCGCCCTTTTCAATCAGGTGCACCTCCATGGCCGGCACCTGGTGGCTCCTGAGCAGCCCCAGGCGGCCCAGGGCCTGGCGCACGGGGATACCCTCTGCCAGCGGGAAGTCTTCCGTCAGGGCGTAGCCCAGGCCCATGACAATCCCCCCCTCGATCTGGCCCTCCAGGTTCAGGGGGTTAATGGCCCGGCCCACGTCATAGGCAGCCACCACCTTCGCCACCCGGCCAGCCTCGTCCAGGATTGCCACCTGGGTGGCGTAGCTGTAGCCAACATGGGTCAGGGGGTGTTCTTTGCTGGAGTTAATAGGATCAGTAGCACCGTAGAATTCCCCCCGGAAAACCTGGCCCTCCAGGTCGGCCAGGGTATGCCCTTGTAAGACTGCCGCCAGGTCCGCCGCTGCCCTACGCACGGCCTCGCCGGTAAAAAGGCTCTGCCGGGAGGCTGTCGTGCAGCCGGCATCGGGGGTCAGGGCGGTATCGGAGAGGGTGCAGTCAATGAGGGTCGCCGGCAGACCAGTGGCCTCGGCGACAATCTGGATCAAGACCGCCTCCAGCCCCTGGCCCATGCAGGCCGCACCGGAGTAGATCTGCACCCGCCCCCCGGTCACCACCAGGTTGGCCCGGCCCACATCCCGGGTGCCCACGCCCAGGCCGACGTTCTTAAAACCACAGGCGATACCGGCCCGGGGGCTGGATTCAAAGGCTTCCCTGACAGCCAGCAGGGTCTCTTTCAGGCCGATGTCCGCGCTTACTACCTGCCTGGTCCCCAGGGTATCCCCCGGCTCCAGGGCGTTCTGCCAGCGGATCTGCCAGGGGGAAAGGCCGGTAGCTACGGCCAGGAGATTCATCTGGCTCTCCATGGCAAAGTTGGACTGGGGCACGCCGAAACCGCGGAAAGCCCCCGCCGGGGGATTGTTGGTATAGACGGCGCGGCCGCAGATGCTTACATGGGGGATACGGTAGGGGCCGGTGGCATGGGTGCAGGCCCGCTCCAGTACCTGGGCTCCCAGGGAGGCATAGGCGCCGGTGTCGGCCACAATGTCCGCCACCAGGGCCACCAGATTGCCGGCGGCGTCGCAGCCGGTGGTCATGGTGATGGTCATGGCATGGCGTTTGGGGTGGCAGAGGATGCTCTCCCCCCGCGTCCAGGTCAGCTTCACGGGCTTCCCGGTGGCCATAGCCAGGAGGGCGGCGTGGTGCTGGACGCTCAGGTCCTCTTTACCGCCAAAGCCGCCGCCAACGCAGCGGTTGACCACCCGCACCCTTTCCGGCGGCAGGTTCAGCAAGGAAACAAGCTGGGTGTGGATCTCGTAGACGCCCTGGGTGCCCGTATAGACCGTCAGCCCGCCGGCCTCGGGCACGGCCAGGGCGCTCTCCGGCTCCAGGAAGGCGTGTTCCGTAAAGGGTGTGGTATAGGTGTTGGTAATTACATGGGCGCAGGATTTTAAGGCCGCTTCAGGGTCACCCTTCCGCACCACGGTCTGGCTCAATAAATTACCCTTCGGGTGCAGGGCCGGCGCCCCAGGCGCCAGGGCGGCCTCCGGGGAGGTCAGGGGCGTTAATTCCTCGTAATCGACCTTAATATAGTCCAGGGCGGCCCGGGCTTCCCGGCTGCTCCTGGCCGCCACCAGGGCCAGGGCGTCGCCGGCGTAGCGGGTCTCCTCGCCCGGGGCCACCAGGGCCGGCCAGTCCTTAAAGATGTGGCCCTGGTAACGCTGGCCCGGAATGTCCGCCGCCGTAAGGACGGCCACCACCCCGGGTTGCACCCTGGCTGCAGAGACATCTATGCTTTTGACCTTGGCCCGGGCGCAGGGCAGGCGGAAGACAGCGCCGTAGAGCATACCGGGCAGGTGCATATCGTCGACAAAGACGGCTTCCCCCCGGACCTTGGCCGGGGCATCGGGCCGGTAAAAGGCGCGGCCCATCCCCGCCGCCTCCCCGGCCCGGAGCTTTACCTCGCCCCGGAGGGCGCGCGCAGCCAGGCGGACAGCAGCTACAATCTTCTGGTAACCGGTGCAGCGGCAGAGATGGGGTTTCAAGGCCTGGCGGATCGCGCCTTCATCCGGGTCCGGCTGCCGGTCCAGCAGGGCTTTGGCCTCCATAACCATCCCCGGGGTGCAAAAGCCGCACTGGACAGCCCCGGCAGCTGTAAAGGCCCAGGCGTAGATCTCCTTTTCCCACGGGCTCAGGCCTTCGATGGTGGTAACCTCCTGGCCCGCGGCCCTGGCGGCCGGAATCCGGCAGGCCCGCACCGCCCGGCCCCCCAGGAGCACGGTGCAGGCGCCGCAGGTGCCCTCCTGGCACCCATTCTTAGCACCCGTCAGGTGCAGGTTCTCCCGCAGGACCTCCAGCAGGGTGGCGTCAGCGGCAACATCAACTACCCGTTGCCGGCCATTAACCATTAGTTCCAGGCGCATACCATTTCCCCCCTTCGGCTTGAGTATTATCCCCCGCGAGGGGTTCCCTTCCTTAACGCATTTTCTTTATCTGCTCGTCGTAATACTCCACTTTGGCATACTCGTCGTCCCAGAAGGACGGGGCCTTCATAGCATCCAGGTAGGCCCGGGTATAACCGAAGGGCAACCAGTCTTTCTCCTTCTGCTGGAAGAGGCGCTCTTTGGCCTCCGGCCGGCGGGTATCAATAATATAATGGGTACTGGCCTTCAGGAAGACATCCTTAAACCAGCGCTCCAGGACGAAATCCTCCAGCTCCAGGGTACGCCGGGCCAGGTCCGCCATAACGGAGGGATAGCGGTCGAAGCCGTCGGTGGCGATGGTCACCACATTATCGCCAGGGCCCAGGTGCAGGTATTTTGCCATCTTGATGGCGCCCAGGATGTTGCAGATGCCGGACGGCCCGAAGTTGTCCCGCAGGGCCAGAGCAGCGGCCTCTGGCACCCCATTTTTAATCAGGATCTCGGTGCCATCCTGGAAGACCTTCAGGCCGCGGACGGTGTCCTCGTCGTGGATGAGGACGATAAAGTCAGTGTTCAAGACGTTGTGGATGAGGGTGCACATCTTGTCGCCAATACCCTCAATGCGGTGCTGGCCGCGGCCGCCGTTGTACAGGGTGGAACACTCGTAGGGCTCCAGGGCCACGACTTTGCACTCAGGGAAGGCCTTCTTGATCTGGTCGCCGGCGCCCAGGGTCCCCGCCGAACCGGGTGCCGAGGTGAAGGCGGCAATGCGACCGTTGCCAATACCCTGGACAGCCTCGATAGCGGCATTGCCGGTAACATGGCGGTGGAAGCGGTAGTTGGGCAGCAGCTCAAACTGGGCCAGGGCGAAGTTCCGGGGGTCCTTTTTCAGTTCATGGGTCCGCTGCAGCGTCAGGATAACGTCGGACTCGGTGCCCGGGGTCAGGTCCAGCTCCCCGCCGTAGCTGCGGATGCGCTCGTAGCGTTCTTTGCTCATGTTATCGGGCATAATAACTACCGCCCGGAAACCCAGGAGTTTGCAGATATAGGCTACGCCAATGCCGAAGTTACCTGTCGATGGTCCCAGGATGGTATGCTCGCCAGGCTTAATGACACCGTCGACGCAACCCTCGATCAAGGTGGCGTAGGCCGGCCCCACCTTATGGGAGCCGGAAGGGAATCCCCGGCCCAGCAGGACAACGATGTTGGCGTCCACACCGGTCACTTCCGGGGGCAAGACCATTTTCCGCACCTGGTTATGCTCGTCTTTCCAGGTGATGTTGAACAGGTTAATGGGGTCCAGTTCGTCTTCCCTGAGGGCCTTCAGAGCCCGCTGTCTGATAGCCGGGTCTATCTGCGCCGGGTCGCACATCTCTGTAAAGGTGGGGCCAAAGGGGATTTTACCCGCTGCCATAACCATCCCTCCAGTTAAATGTGGTGTTATTGCTCGCTTAAATTTTTACCCACA
>JASUSX010000022.1 GCA_030445875.1 Clostridia bacterium | reverse complement strand
TCCAGGCGCCCCTTGACGGCCTGGAGGAAGCCCGCTGCCGTCGCCCCGTCGATTACCCGGTGATCGGCGGTAAGCCCCAGGTACACGCACCAGGTCGCTTTGACGTTGCCGTCTTCCAGGTAGAGCTTCTCCTTCAGCCTCCCTACGGCCAGGATGGCCGCTTCCGGGGGGTTGATGATAGCCCTGAATTCATCCACCGGGTACATGCCTAAATTAGACACGGTAAAGGTACCGCCGCTCATTTCTGCCAGGGTTAAATCCCCGGCCCGGGCCTTGTTAACCAGGGCTACCCGTTCCCGGGCCAGCTGAGCCAGGGATTTGCCAGCGGCGTTTTTGATGACCGGCACTACCAGGCCGGTGGGTAAGGCCGTGGCGATACCGATGTTAATCTCCTCGTGGTAAAGGATGCCTGCTTCGGTGTAGGAGACATTGAGGCCCGGATACTCCTGCAGGGCCTGGGCGCTGGCTTTGACAAAGAAGTCGGTCAGGGTTAGCTTGAGGCCGGCTTCCTTTCTGGCCAGGCGGGCGTTCAGTTCCTGGCGCCATTCCTGCAGCCGGGCCGCCTCCACCTCCATTTTAAGGTAGAAGGTGGGGGTTTCCTGGTGGCTGCGGGTCAGGCGCTGGGCAATGGTCCGGCGCATGGGCGTCAGGGGAACCAGCCGCCCTGCCTGGCTGGCGCTCGCCAGGCCGGAATCGGTCCCCATCTCGCTCTCCAACCGGGCTGGCCCTTCCCCTCCGGCCGGGGGCAGTTGCTCCCTGGCGGCGTTTACTGTCGGTACCGGTGTTTCTCGCCGGGCCAGGTAGGCTTCAATATCCCTTTTGGTCAGGCTCTGGCCGGGACCGCTAGAGGGGATGGTTCTTAATTCGGCCTCGCTAATCCCCTGGGCAGCGGCTATCTTGCGTGCCAGGGGGGAGATCCGCAGGCGGCCGCCGGGGTGTACTTGTTCAGCTTCCCCGCTTTTACCGGCCGGGGCAGGCCCTGGCTGCCCCCAGGTTACGCCAGTAACGCTGTTGGCGGCCTCTTTTTCCAGCAGAGGTGTTATGTCTTCATCGGGGGCGGCGATGATGGCCACGGTAGTGGTAACTGCTGCTGTCTGCCCGGCCGGGACCAGGATCTTCCTTAACACACCGTCAGCTGTGGCTTCGACATCGGTGGTTACCTTATCGGTTTCAATGCTGAATAAGGCCTCACCCTTACCTACCGGGTCCCCCTCTTTTTTATACCACTCACCGATGAGGCCCTCGGTGGTGGTGATGCCCAGCTGGGGCAGGACAACCCGTGTCGCCATCCTACTCACCCCCCTTTACCAGGCACCGGACGGCTGCCGCTATCTCTTCAACGCTGGGGACTACATAGTCCTCCAGGGAGGGACTGAAGGGTATAGGGGCTTCCTTGCCGGTTACCCGGACTACCGGGGCGTCAAGCTCAAAGAAGGCCTGCTCCATTACCTCCGTAGCTATCTCCGCCCCCACCCCGCAGAAGCCGCAGGCTTCGTGGACAATTATCAGACGGTGGGTTTTGCTCACCGAGGTGCAGATAGTCTCAATATCCAGGGGCCTGATAGTGCGGGGGTCGACCAGTTCAATATCTATACCCTCCCCGGCCAGGGCCTCCGCCGCCGCCAGGGCGCGCCGGACCATAAGGGAGGTGGCCACTATGGTGCAGTCGCTCCCTTCCCGTTTGATGTCCGCCTTGCCCAGGGGGACCAGATACTCTCCCTCCGGCACCTCCCCTTTTTCGTTGTAGAGCATCTTATGTTCGATAAAGACCACCGGGTTATCGTCCCGGATGGCGCTCTTTAAGAGGCCTTTGGCGTCATAAGGGGTGGAGGGCATGACCACCTTCAAGCCCGGGACATGGGCGTGCCAGGCTTCCAGGCTCTGGGAGTGCTGGGCGGCCGTGCGCCGGCCGATGCCAGTGGTGGTCCTCAAGACCAGGGGCACTTTAATGCGTCCGCCGGACATGTAGTGCCATTTAGCGGCCTGATTGACGAGCTGGTCCATGGCGATGGTGGTAAAGTCGACAAACATAATCTCGGCAATCGGCCGCATACCGGTCATGGCCGCCCCGGTGGCCGCCCCGGCGATGGCCGCTTCCGAGATGGGCGTATCCTTGACCCGCCCTTCACCAAACTCGTCCCTTAACCCGGCGGTAACGCCGAAGATCCCCCCGTAAACGCCCACATCTTCCCCCATGATAAAGACCATGGCATCGCGGAGCATTTCCTCCCGCATGGCTTCCCGAAGGGCATCGCGATAGGTTTTGATAGCCATTTTCTCTCTTCCTCCTCTCCTTTCACCCGGCATAGACATCGGCCAGGGCGGCTGTTAAGGGAGGAAAGGGGCTGGCGTTGGCATACTGGACGGCTGCCTCGATGGCCTGCTGGACTTTTTCTTTCAACTCTTCGAGTTGCTCCCAGGTTACACCGCCGGCCAGGAGTTTTGCTTCGTAGCCCTTGAGGGGGCACTTTTCCTCCCAGGCCACTATTTCTTGCCGGCTGCGGTAACGGTTACCCCGGTTAGGGTCGCCCTCATGATGGCCGCGGAAGCGGTAGGTCTTACACTCCAGCAAAGTGGGGCCTTCCCCCTGGCGGGCCCGGTCCACAGCCACCCGGGCCGCGGCGTGGACAGCTTCCACGTCATTACCGTCGACGGTTACCCCGGGCATACCGTAGGCTGCCGCCCGCACGGCTACGTCTTTAATAGCCTGGTGCCTGGACTGGGCAACAGAGATGCCATAGCCGTTGTTCTCGCAGACATATACTACCGGTAATCGCCAGAGGGCGGCCAGGTTCAGGGATTCATGAAAGCTGCCATTATTGGAGGCGCCGTCGCCAAAGAAACAGACTACTACCTGGCCGGAATTGCGCATTTGCGCCGATAGGGCGGCTCCGGTGGCCAGGGGAATGCCACCCCCTACTACGCCGTTGGCACCGACGATGCCTAACTCGATGTCGCTGATGTGCATGGACCCCCCCTTCCCCCGGCAGTAGCCGGTATCCTTGCCGAACATCTCAGCCATCATCAGCTTTACGTCCCCGCCCTTGGCGATGCAGTGGCCATGGCCGCGGTGAGTGCTGGTGATCAGGTCCGCAGGCTCCAGAGCCGTGCAGACCCCTACGGCTACGGCTTCTTCCCCGACATAGAGATGGGCCAGGCCGGGCATCAGGCCCTGGGCGTAGACCTCGACGATCTTTTCTTCAAAGGCGCGGATAGTTAGCATCAAACGGTACATTTTCAGGCGTTTTTCCATTGTTAAGGCTTCCATTAAGCTGTCACCTCCGTCGCTAATCTGGGTAAGACCGACCCGGCCTGGGGGATGACCAGGACCCTCGCTGCGGGACCCATCGCCGCCAGCGCCTTCTGGTAGGCTGTAACCAGGTCGGTGCAGGGCTCCAGGAAGCACTGCCGGACTATAGCCCCTGGCAGGGACGAGACCAGATAAACCTGGATGTCCTCCACGGCCATGGCTATGGCAGCCGCCTTATGCCCGCCCAGTTCAAAACCGACCTGTATCCGGTCAATGAGATCCCTTGGTTGGGAGGCCGCCGCTATCCACCGGGCAAAGGTGGCATCCCCCAGGCCTTCGGGACACTCGGCCACCAGGATGAGGACCCCGCCCGGCCGCACCGCCCGGCGGGCATTATCCAGGGCCTTCTGAGCCTGGTAGAGGTTAAGGTCCTTGGGATAACCCCCCGCTGAGGCGATAACTATGTCGGCCTGCTCTTTGATTTCCACCTGGTAGATGGCATCCAGGTACCGGGCTGCCTGCCGGTGGGCCTCCAGGGGGTGGCCGACAAAGGCCGCCAGGATATTCTTATCCTCGTCCAGGACTACGTTAACGATAAAGTCTACCGGCAGGAAGTTTAATACCTCATCGATGTCCTGCCGCACGGGATTGGTGGCTATGCTCCCCGCCCGGGCAGCAGGGTCGACCATCAGGCGGTGGTTAGCCTGGATGCTCCGGGGCGAAGCGCACCCGGGCATGATGGCCTTCGCCCCACCGCTGTAGCCGGCGAAATAGTGGTACTCGACATTGCCAATGAGGATCCGGCGGTCAGCTTCCACCACCGGCCGAAAGACCTCCACCGGCGTACACCGGCTGGTCTGGCCCAGGTAGACCATATCCCCGGCTGCGGCGTCTACGCTCCTGTAATGGTCGTATACCTGCTCCCCCAGCAGGTAACGTTTTTCATCTTCCGTGGGGCTGCGGTGGTTACCTGTGGCCAGGATAATGCTAATATCCTGGCTGTTAACCCCCGCTAATTGTAGTTCTTTAAGGATCGGAGGGAGAATAATTTTGGTAGGGCAGGGCCGGGTAACATCACTGGTTACAATAGCCACCCTTTCGCCCGGGTGGACTATATCCTGCAAGGGCCGGCAGGCTACCGGCCGGGCGAGGGCAGCAGCCAGGTCCCCGGCCTCTACCCCTGGAGGGGGCTCCCGGTGGACCAGGGTACCGGCGTAATTTAAGGAAGAGATGGTTAATAACTGCCCGCCGTCACGGCCGTAAGGTAAGGTTAGATGTTCCACCATCATGCTCACCCCACTATCCTCCGGGGTCCCCCCTTGGTAGCCAAAAGGAGGCTACCGTTCAGGTAAAGTTTTCTTACCAGCAGGAAATCAGTTCCTCACAGGGGAATTTAGTTATAATCCGGTAACCATCCCTGGTAACCACCAGTTGCTCCTCGATCCGGGCGCCGTCTTCACCTTCACCGTAGTAGGTTTCAAAGGCGATATGCATATTCTCTTGCAACTCTTCCGGGTAATCAAAGGAATAGCCCCGCGTTATAATCGGTTTCGCCCAGTGGGATATACCCACGCCGTGGCCCAGTTCCAGGGCAAAGGCCTCGTATTCGCTCTCGTAGTTAAGCTCTTGATAATCCGGCCAGCAGGCCGCTATCTCGGCAGTTGAAACCCCGGGCTTAACCTTCTCGATAGCGCTGTAAAGCCAATCGTAGGCTTTCTTATAGACCCGTTTTTGCCTCTCCGTCGGCTTGCCGCAAACGAAGGTGCGATAGTAACATGTTTTATAGCCATTAAAGTCGTTCACCACGTCGATAAAGATCATGTCCCCGGGCCTGATTATCCGGTCCGAGAAATCATGGGGATGGGGGTGGGAACGATTGCCAGTGATTACGTTGACGTTATGGACATTTTCCGCCCCCAGCTCAAACAGGCGCTGGCGCATGAGGGCCACTACCTCGTTTTCCCTCACCCCAGGATGGATAAAGTTGACCACATCCCAGTAAGCTGCATCCACCATGGCCGCCGCTATTTCCAAAACCTGGATTTCCTCCCTGGTCTTTATGACCTGGGCGTTTAACATGGTCTCCTGGCCGTCGACAATGTTGAGCCCGTACTTTTGAAAGGCCTTCATTAAAGGAACAGTCAGATAGTCTACCCCCACGGGTTCTTTCTCCAGATGCAAATCTTTTAATATTGCCGCTATTTCCCCGATGCTTTTATCCGCCGCTGGTTGGGAAGGCATGGTCCCCCTCATATCCGATTTAGAGGGCCGGATATCCTTAATCCAGGGACAGTACATTTTTTTGGTTCTAATGGCGCTGCCCACTTCGAATAGTATCGGATCTCCAGTTAACGGCAGCAAACAGTAGCGGGCCAGTTTATTGGTGACCCATTCCCCTAACTTGGTACTGGTAATGTACCGCACATTATCCGGATCATAGACCAGCAAGGCCCCCAGTTTATCCTTTTGCATCTGTTCCCTTGTTTTGGCCAACCTGTCCCGGCGCAATTTGTCATAGTCTATCCTTATCTCGTGATCTACGGCCATCGTCCCCAGGGTCATGGTAATCCCTCCATTTTGTCTTAATGTTTCCCGGGTGGGTACGGCGCCTGCCCCTGTTACCTGGTCAGTAGCAGGGACTTTAAGCAATCGTTTTACTAACAATTAAGTTCTACGTCCAGGCCAAATTTCCTGCTGGCTATCAATATTTTTTGCTAATTATTTTAAGATGCAGGGAGGGCCTGGCCTGCCTTACTTTTTAAGCAATCGTTTGTTTCTGGACGGCATCCCGGTAAAAAAAATAGCCCCTCGTTGATACGGAGGGGGCATAAGGTTATATTGGCTAACTCCCTGGGACCTAAAATCAAATCGATATCCTGCGTCCCATATTGAACGCGGTGCTTATTCCGACGAAGAGCCACGGGCTGCCCCGATCTTGATACCTCCGGTCATAAGGCCCCGGCCATCTCCGCCCCTATGGCCCGGGCGGCGGCGACAGGGTTGGGGGCGGCGGTGATGGGCCGGCCGATGACCAGGTAGGAAGCGCCCTCCTGCAGGGCCTCCGCCGGGGTCATGACCCGGCGCTGGTCCCCCAGGTCGGCTCCCGCCGGGCGCACCCCCGGCGTAACGATAATAAATTCCGGCCCGCAAGCCCCCTGTATGATACGGATCTCCCGGGGCGAAGCTACCACCCCGTCCAGGCCGGACTCCTGAGCTAACCTGGCCCAGCGAACCACCTGTTCCTCTACCTCCCGCTCGATGCCTACCTCCTGGCGCAAAGCTTCCCCGTCCAGGCAGGTCAACACCGTGACCGCCAGGAGGATCGGCGCCGGCCGCCCCATAACTACCGCTTCTTCCCGCACGGCGGTAGCGGCCGCCTGCATCATAGCCCTGCCACCGGCGGCGTGGACGTTCAACATGTCCACCCCCAGGCGCACCAGGGCCCGGGCCGCCCCGGCCACGGTATTGGGGATGTCATGGAGCTTCAGGTCGGCAAAAACTTTACCACCGCGCTCCTGGACCATACGAATGGCTGCCGGCCCGGCGGAGGTGTAAAACTCCAGGCCGACCTTAAACATACCCACATAGGGGGCCAGCCGGTCTACCAGCTTCTCCCCGGTTGCCAGGTCGGGGACATCTAAAGCGACGATTATCTTATCCTTAGCAGTCATACTAATCCCCTTTTCCGAAAATAGATTTGGAAAAACGTACATACTCCTGTAGGGGTTTTAAGGTCAGCCCATCCCCAAATTTAAGGGACTGGAGCACCTTGAGCAGCGCCTGGGCGGTGTCCAGGGAGGTCAGGCAGGGGATGCCCAGTTCGGCGGCGGCGCGGCGGATCTTAAAACCATCCCGGCCAGGCATCTTGCCCCTGGTCAGGGTGTTGAGGACAAAGTGGATTTTACCCTCGCGGATATAATCAAGTATATGGGGCGAACCCTCGCCGATCTTCCCTACCCTTTCTACGAAGAGGCCGGCCGCGGCCAGGGCGCCGGCGGTTCCGGCCGTAGCCACCACCTTAAAGCCCATCTCGGCGAAACCCCGGATGATAGGCACCGCTTCCGCCTTGTCTTTGTCCGCAATGGTGGCCAGCAGGGTGCCACGATCGGGGATGATGCAACCGGCGGCTACCAGGCCCTTGTAGAGGGCCTGTTCATAAACGGTATCAATACCCATGACTTCCCCCGTAGACTTCATCTCCGGTCCCAGGGAGGTATCCACCTGGAGGAGCTTGCCGAAGGAAAAGACGGGGACCTTGACGGCGGTAAAATCCGGCGGCGGTAGCAGGCCCCCCTGGTAACCCTGTTCGGGCAGGCTCTGGCCCAGCATGACGTTGGTGGCCAGGGCTACCATGGGCATACCAGTAATTTTGGAAAGATAGGGTACCGTACGGCTGGAGCGGGGGTTGACCTCCAGGACGTAGACCTCTCCCCGGTGGATGACGAACTGGATATTGAGGAGACCGCGCACCCGCAGGGCCCGGGCGAGTTGCCCCGTATAGGTGACGATTTTGGCCGCCAGGCCAGGCGGCAGGCTATGGGCCGGGTAGATAGCAATGCTGTCGCCAGAGTGGACGCCGGCCCGCTCTACATGTTCCATAATGCCGGGGATCAGGACGGCCTCACCGTCGCTGACAGCGTCCACTTCCACCTCGGTACCCGGCAGGTATTTATCCACCAGGACGGGGTGTTCCGGGGCAATGCGCACCGCGGTGGTGGCGTACTCCAGGAGTTCCCCTTCGCTGTGAACAATCTCCATGGCCCGGCCGCCCAGGACGTAGGAGGGCCGCACCAGCACCGGGAAGCCCAGTTCTTTGGCGATTCTGACCACCTCGGTCACCGTGGTGGCCGTACCGCCCTGCGGCCGCGGTATCCCCAGGTCGTTCAGCAGGGCATCGAACTTTTCCCGGTCCTCAGCCCGGTCGATATCGTCAACCGCTGTACCCAAGACCTTAAAGCCCGCTTCGACAACGACTCGAGCCAGGTTGAGGGCCGTCTGGCCGCCAAACTGGACGATAACCCCCTCCGGCTGCTCCCGTTCCAGGACGTTTAATACATTCTCCGGCGTCAAGGGTTCAAAGTAGAGGCGGTCGGAGGTGTCGAAGTCGGTGCTGACCGTCTCCGGGTTGTTGTTAATCATGATGGGATGCACCCCGGCGCGGCGCAGGGCCCAGGCGGCATGGACCGAGCAGTAGTCAAATTCGATGCCTTGGCCAATGCGAATGGGCCCGGCTCCCAGGACCACCACCTTGCGGCCCTCCAGGGGTTGCACCTCGTCTTCGACATCGTAGCTGGAATAAAAATAGGGCGTCACGGCTTCAAATTCAGCGGCGCAAGTATCCACCATTTTAAAGGTCGGCCTGATTCCCTCGGCCTGTCGCTGCCGGGTAACGGCCGCCGGCGGCAGGCCGGTAAAGTTGGCGATTTCACCGTCGCTGAAGCCCATAGCCTTGGCCTGCCGCAAAAGCTCCCCATCCAGGGTGGGACCGGCGGCAACAAGCCCCTCTTCCATGGCCACTATAGCCTCAATTTCTCCCAAAAAATAGGGGTCAACCCCGGTGATGGCCTGGATAGCCTCAATAGTCCAGCCCCGGCGCAGGGCTTCCGCCATAACAAATAACCTCTCGTCGTCGGCCTCTGCCATCTTGCGCCGCAAAGCGCCGTCGCTGAAACGCTGGAAGGCCGGTACCCGCAAGCCATCGAGTTTTAATTCCAGGGAACGGATAGCCTTTAAGAGGGCGCCGCTGAAGGTACGGTCGATGGCCATGACCTCCCCGGTGGCCTTCATCTGGGTACCCAGGAGGCGCTCGGCCAGGGAAAACTTATCAAAGGGAAAGCGCGGTATCTTCACCACTACATAATCCAGGGCCGGTTCAAAGCAGGCTCTGGTTTCCCGGGTGACAGCGTTAGGTATCTCGTCCAGGGTCAAGCCCAGGGCGATTTTGGTGGCCACCCGCGCAATGGGATAGCCGGTGGCTTTGGAGGCCAGGGCGCTGGAACGGCTAACCCGGGGATTGACCTCTATGACATAATAGCGCATACTACCTGGGTCCAGGGCGAACTGGACATTGCAGCCCCCCTCGATGCCCAGGGCGCGGATGATCTTCAGGGCCGAACGCCGCAGCAGGTGGTACTCCCGATCGGAGAGGGTCTGGGAAGGGGCGACGACGATGCTGTCACCGGTGTGGATGCCCACCGGGTCGATATTCTCCATGTTGCAGACGGTGATGCAGTTATCGGCCCCGTCGCGGATGACTTCGTACTCGATCTCTTTCCAGCCGGCCACAGAGCGCTCCACCAGGACCTGCTTGATGAGGCTGAGCTTCAGGCCCTTTCGGGCTATGGACTCCAGTTCGGCGTCATTCCGGGCCACCCCGCCGCCGGTGCCGCCCAGGGTGTAAGCCGGCCGCACAATGACGGGATAGCCAATCTCCCGGGCAAATTCCAGAGCTTCCTCCACGCGGGTCACAATGCGGCTTTCCGGCACCGGCTCGCCTATATCCAGCATCGTGGCCTTGAACTGCTCCCGGTCTTCGGCCCGCTGGATAGCTGCCAGGGGGGTCCCCAGCAGCTCCACCCCGGTTTCCTCCAGAACCCCGGCCCCGGCCAGTTCCAGGGCCAGGTTCAAACCCATCTGGCCGCCCAGGGTAGGTATCAGGCCATCAGGCCGCTCTTGACGGACAATCCGAGCGACAAAGTCCAGGGTCAGGGGTTCCAGGTAAACCCGGTCGGCCATATCCCGGTCGGTCATAATGGTGGCCGGGTTGGAGTTGACCAGAATAATCTCCATCCCTTCCTCCCGCAAGGCCCGGCAGGCCTGGGCGCCGGCGTAGTCGAACTCGGCCGCCTGGCCGATGATAATGGGGCCAGAGCCAATGACCATAACTTTCTTTAACCCGGGTTTGACAGGCATACCCTTACTCCCCTTTCCATTCTGGCAATGGGCACGTCTTTACTGTGGAATCTCCACCCTCGGCAGTCACCTGCTTACAGTTTACCGGAGGGCTAGTGCCGGCGCTCGTCTACCAGCTGGATAAACCCGTGGAAAAGATATTCCGAATCCGTGGGTCCCGGCGAAGACTCGGGGTGGTATTGGACGGCAAAGATCGGTAGTTCCCGGTGGCGCAGGCCTTCCACTGTGCCGTCGTTCAAGTTGATATGGGAGACGGCTACTTCTCCCGGCAGGGAGTCGGTCCGGACGGCGTAGCCGTGGTTCTGGGAGGTAATATAGACCCGCCCGGAGCTTAAATCTTTGACTGGGTGGTTGCCGCCCCGGTGACCGAAGGGGAGCTTATAGGTATCGCCCCCCAGGGCCAGGGCCAGGAGCTGGTGGCCCAGGCAGATGCCCATCAGGGGCACTTTGCCCAGGAGTTCCCGGATAGTAGCTACGCCATAGGGGACATCCCTGGGGTCACCCGGGCCGTTGGAAATGGCCACCCCGTCGGGCCGGGCAGCTAGAATCTCCGCGGCGGTACTCCGGGCTGGCATGACAACGACCGTACAGCCCTCCCGGTGCAGCCAGCGGATGATATTCTCCTTGACGCCAAAATTGTAGAGGACGATGCGGCGCTGGCCGCCCTCGACCACAAAGGTTTCCTTATTGGTCACCGCCGGTACCAGCTTAGCGCCGCTCAAGGGCGGCTCCGTAGCCGCCAGTACTTTAAGCTCCTCAAGGCCGACCTCACCGGTGGCCAGTATGCCCCGCATAGTACCGTGCTGGCGCAGGTGCCGGGTGAGGGCGCGGGTGTCTACCCCCTCCAGGGCCGGGATATGGTTTTCCCTTAGATAATGGTTAAGGTCCCCGGTGGCGCGCCAGTTACTGGGCCGCGGGCAGGCCCTGTGGACGATGAAGCCGGCTACCCGCGGGCCTTCGGACTCGAAATCCTCGGCGTTGATACCGTAGTTACCTATCAGGGGATAGGTGAGAACCACGATCTGGCCGCAGTAGGACGGGTCAGTCAGGATCTCCTGGTAACCGGTCATACTGGTGTTGAAGACCACCTCCCCGTGGCAGCGGCCCGGGTAGCCCAGGGCCTCACCGGTAAACACCTTACCGTCAGCCAGCACCAAAAAACCGCGCACTATCCGCCACCCCCCTGCTGAACCTGGTAAGCCAACTCAAGGACTGACATCCGCTTCCGCAGGTAACTCCCTGATCAAGACCTGATCGACACCGTCGATCTCCTTGAGCTGGACGGCTATCTCTTCCTTGCGCGAGGTAGGGACATTTTTACCCACAAAATCAGCCCGGATGGGCAACTCCCGGTGGCCCCGGTCAATAATCACGGCCAGCTGGATATTACGGGGCCTGCCCAGGTCCATCAAGGCGTCCAGGGCCGCCCGCACCGTCCGGCCGGTAAAGAGGACGTCGTCTACCAGGACCACCTTCTTGCCGCCAATGGCGAAGGGGATTTCCGTCTTGTTCAGGGAGGGCTGAATATTTAAGGTGGTCAAATCGTCCCGGTAAAGGGTAATATCCAGGGCTCCCAGGGGTACCTGGACCCCTTCGAACTCGTTGATTAGTTGCTGCAGGCGTTCCGCCAGGGGTACCCCGCGGCGCCGGACACCAATGAGGACCAGGTTTTCCGGGCCACGGTTGCGTTCCAGAATTTCGTGGGCCATCCGGGTCAGGACCCGCCGCAGCCCGTTGGCGTCCATAATCTGGTTTTTTACAGTGAGTTCCATACCCTTCACTCCTTAGACATAAAAAGCCTGCGCCGTAAGTCTAGCGCAGGCTTAGAGTACCACAGCTACTGTTTTCTTACTCCCTTGCTAGCCTCGCCGGACTAACTTAAAAGGACTTCTTAATGTAGTTTAGCTGCAACTTGTTCCCCTGTCAAGGTAGAATTTCTCAAACCCTCAACGGGTTTTATGATCCACCGCGGCTACCAGGCCGAAGCAACCGGAGAGCATCATGTCGCCATAAGGGGCGGCCCAGTAGTAGTTCTGGTGGATGGTCAGCCGGCGCTGGGGCCCGGTTACAGCGACGAATTGAAAGCCTGTCCCCGGCCGGTAGCCGGGGTCGATATAACAGCCGTGGCCGCCGTCGTTAAAGATCTCCTCGTTGGTCAGCTCACCGGCGCGCAGCTTTTCGACGTAAGCGGCCAGCTTATGCCCGCTCAAGCAACTGGTGTGGTGTTCAAAAAGGCCCCGCACCCTGTGCTCCTGCAGCAGCACACCGATGGTGTGCTGGTTGCCGCAGTTGACTACAATCAGGCCTTCAGCGCTGCGGGCCGCCACCTGATTGTCGCACAGGGCGCCCCAGAGGGCAGCGGCGCCGGTATCCATGAGCCAGGCCCCCGGGGCCTGTTCCCGGACAGCCAGCATCCGGGTGAGATAGGGCGGTGGTTCCCGGTAGAGGAGGTCTTCCAGGCGACCGCCGGCGACTACAAAGCGTTGCCAGTGCTGGAAGCGGAAGATACGGTCGCTGGTCCCCTGCGGGGCCTCGCCGTGATCCAGCACGGCTATGGCTACCTGCGCCGGCAGGTTCACCCCGTAGGGCGCCAGGCTGGCGGCCAGGGTGGCCAGGTCAACGTCGCCTGTCTTAATGGTGACCGCGTCCCCCGGCGGGTCTTCCGTTACTATAATACCCAGTTGCCGTACCCGGTCCAGGTCATCATAGACCGTACGCGCCGCGGTGCCCGTGGCGTAGACCCTGCAACCGGCGGCCAGGTGGCGCCGCAGGGCCCCCACCAGGGCGCCGCCGCCCATAAGGTAGCCGGTTAGAAAAACATCCCGCCTGGCTGCTGTGGCCGCCTCCACCTGACGGGCGCAGATAACCGTCGGCGCGGGTAGGATGAGCTGCACGCAGTTCTCCAGGGGCTGGTCCGGCCGGTACAGGAGAATATCCTGGGTGCCGCCCCCGATATCCATGGCCAGCAAAGGCTGGTTCAGCATCTTGATTTACCCCCTCGAAAGCCAGTGCCCCATGCCTATTCGGGCTTCTTTTTATCGCTATTACCCAGGCCCTTTTGAAACTCCTTTATGGTCCGGCCCAGACCGCGGCCGATCTCGGGTAGCCGGCGGGGTCCAAAAATAACCACTGCCGCCAGGATAATTAACACCCAGGCGTAGGGGCTGAAGAGCATACCAAGGGTAATAATGGCTGTGGCCCCCTATCTGTAATAACCTCAAACCAAGGATAGCATATTCTCCCGGCGGGGACAACCTGTTACCCTGGAAAATGTTACGCCGTTAATAAAAATACCCCGTTGCCGGGGTTATGTAGGGTTGCTACTTTGTGCAAGATCTTAACGGCTGTACGCTTTGGCCCGCTCCCTTTTCCGGGGCAGGCTGAAGCCCAGAAGGGCTGCCAGGCGCAGGGCCAGGCGCACCGGCCAGAAGGAAAGCTGGTGTTTCAGGTCCTGGCGCTCTTTTTGCAGATCGGCCACTGTCCGCTCCAGGTCTTCGTTGGCGATGAGGGTTGTCTGGAGGCGGTATTCCTGCTCCCGCAG
>JASUSX010000021.1 GCA_030445875.1 Clostridia bacterium | reverse complement strand
TGGCCCCCCACCAGGTGCAGGTGCTACCCATGGAACCCGGGGGAGGTCGCAATTAGCCATGACTGTACTTTTAATAAAATTGGCACGAAGGAGGAGGGGCAAGAAAATGGTTAAAATCGGCGACAAAGGGCGGTTGATCATTGCTCTGGTGCTGACCTTTGGTGTTCTGGCTTATCTGGTGCAGGGGGAACGGCAGGGGATGCAACAGGCAGGGGTAGACCTGCCTGCGGAACGACCGGTCCAGCAGGGCGACCAGGTAAAACCAGCAGGCCAGCTGGATAACGGAGCAGCAACCAGGGTGGCGGCTCCAACCAGGGACCAGGCAGCAGCTACCGGTCCCAGGGCCGAGGATATCCTCCAGCAGGCCGGGGCCAAGGCCGAAGGCGGAACAGCCTTCTTTATCGAATATCGCCTGGAACGGGACCGCCAGCGCAGCCAGCAGATCGCCCTCTTGAAGCAAATCATCGATAATGCCAACGCCAGCGGTGAAGGCAAGCAAGAAGCCCAGAAGCGGCTGGTCGAGCTGACCCAGCAGATGGACCTGGAGATGCAACTGGAAAAGCTGATCGTCGCCAAAGGGTATAAAGACGCCGCCGTCTTTATCCAGCCCGCCGCTGTTAACGTCATCGTTATGGCCGACAAGTTTGGCGATGATGACGCCAACAAGATCGGCGACCTAGTCTCCCGTTCCACCGGACGCCCGCGGGAACAGATAAGCATGATCCATAAAAAATAACAGGTTAGCGAACAAATATATTGTATACTTGCCTGGCAAGTATTGCGCTCCCTGGTCGCCGTTTATATAATAAGTCCAGGCGGCCGGGTAAAGACCAGGCTTTCATGTGCTACTCTGGACCTCAGGCCAGGGTTTTTCTTTTTTACCATCTTATGGAGGAGAACCATCTTGGGCAAATTAAAGATCACCGACACTACCCTGCGCGACGGCCACCAGAGCCTCTGGGCGACGCGTATGCGGACGGCTGATATGCTACCCATTATCGAGAAAATCGACAACGTCGGCTACCACTCCCTGGAGGTGTGGGGCGGAGCTACCTTTGACGTCTGTATGCGCTTTCTGGACGAAGATCCCTGGGAACGGTTACGTACCCTGAAGAAGCACGCCCCCAGGACGCCCCTGCAGATGCTCCTGCGCGCCCAGTCCCTGGTAGGGTACCAGCTTTACCCCGACGACGTAGTACGGTCCTTTATCGCCCGGGCCGTGGCTAACGGGATTAATATTATCCGCATTTTTGATGCCCTGAATGACCTGCGTAATATGGAGGTCCCTGTGGCCGCCGCCCGGAAGGAAGGCGCCCACGTTCAGGGTACGGTGGTTTACACCATCAGTCCCGTCCATACCACTGAACACTTTTTACGGACGGCCCTGGACCTGGAGAGCATGGGCGTCGATTCGATCTGCATCAAGGATATGGCCGGCCTCCTCGCCCCCTTTGAGGCCTACGAGCTGGTTAAGCTCTTTAAGGAAAGGCTCCATGTCCCGGTGCAGCTCCACAGCCACTATATCGGCGGCCTGGCTGTAGGGGCCTACTTGGAGGCGGCCCGGGCCGGGGTAGATGTCGTTGATACGGCTTCGGTGCCCCTGGCCTTCGGTGCCTCCCAGCCGCCGGTAGAAACGGTTGTCCGGGCCGTTGCCGGCACTCCCTATGATACCGGCCTGGACCTGAACCTGCTCTTTGAGATCGCCCGCTACTTTGACGACCTGCGCCGGGAGCTGGGCTATGAACGGGGCGTCACCCGCATTACCGACATGTGGGTTTTCCAGCACCAGGTACCGGGCGGCATGATCACCAACTTGTATAGCCAGCTCAAGGAGCAGAAGGCCGCCGACCGCATCAGGGAGGTCCTGGCCGAGATCCCGCGGGTGCGGGCTGACCTGGGCTACCCGCCCCTGGTAACACCCACCAGCCAGATTGTTGGTACCCAGGCGGTTTTGAACGTTCTCCTGGGCCAGCGCTACAAGATGGTCCCCGGTGAGGTCAAGAATTACGTCCGCGGCCTTTACGGGCGGCCGCCGGCGCCCATTAACGCGGAAGTCCGCCAGCTGATAATCGGCGCGGAAGAACCTGTCCAGGGCCGGCCGGCAGATAGCCTGGCACCCGGCCTGGAGAAGGCCCGGCAGGAGATTGGCGACCTGGCCCGCAACGAAGAGGATGTTTTGAGTTATGCCCTGTTCCCCCAGGTAGCCCGCAAATTTTTAGAGGACCGCCGGGCCGGGCGGCTCCATCCCGGCCCGCGTGCAGGTAAGGCAAAAACCGGAGGCAAGGTCGAGGCAGGAGGCAAAAAAAAGATGGATCTCAAGGATATCACCCAGCTCATTAAATCCCTGGAAGAGACGGGGATTACCGAGTTTAACCTGGAGAGCGATGGGGTTAGGATCCTGATCCGCCGCGGCGGTCAGGGTACGGTCGGTGAGCCGGCCACCAGGGTTCAGGTATCCGGGACGGAGGAAGCCAGGGCGGAGAAGGAGAAACCGGCGCCCGGGCCGGTACCGGACCTTATCGAGGTCCGGGCCCCCATGGTCGGTACCTTCTACCGGGCGCCGTCCCCGGACGCGCCGCCCTTCGTAGAAGTCGGTACCAGGGTTAAACCAGGCCAGACCCTGTGCATAATAGAAGCTATGAAGCTGATGAATGAATTAACCGCCGAGACTGCCGGCCAGGTTGTCGAAATCCAGGCCGAAAACGGCCAGCCGGTGGAATACGGCCAGCTATTGTTCCGCTTGCAGAAAGAGTAGTGGAGGACGGGGAGATGTTCAAGCGGGTTCTCATTGCCAACAGGGGCGAGATCGCTGTACGTATTATCCGCGCCTGTCGGGAACTGGATATAGAAACGGTAGCCGTCTATTCCGAGGCTGACCGGGGAGCCTTGCACACCAGGCTGGCTGATAAAGCGGTCTGTATTGGCCCGGCCCCGGCCAACCGGAGCTACCTGCATATACCCAGTATTATTGCAGCGGCCCAGATGAGCGGCGCTGATGCCATTCATCCCGGGTACGGGTTCCTGGCCGAAAACCCGTATTTTGCCGAGATGTGCGCCACTTCCGGCATCACCTTTATCGGCCCCACACCACAGGCCATTCAGCTCATGGGGGCCAAGGCTGCAGCCCGGGCGACAATGATTGCCGCCGGGATCCCGGTGGTACCTGGCTCCGAGGGAGTGGTTAAGGACCTGGACGCGGCCCTGGCTATCGCCAGGGAGATCGGTTACCCGGTATTAATTAAAGCCTCCGCCGGCGGTGGCGGCCGCGGTATGCGGACGGCCCAGGGACCGCGGGAATTGCGGCAGGCCATCCTCGCCGCCCAGCGGGAGGCCGAGGCGACCTTCGGTGATTCCCAGATCTACCTGGAGAAATATATCGAAGAACCACGCCACATTGAGTTCCAGATCCTGGGCGATGGCCAGGGTAATATCATTCACCTGGGCGAACGCGACTGTTCCCTGCAACGGCGTAACCAGAAGATTCTAGAGGAAGCCCCGTCGGTCGCCCTGACACCTGAACTGCGCCAGGAGATGGGTGCCGTTGCCCTGCAGGCCGCCCGGGCTGTCGATTACTCCAGTACCGGCACGGTAGAATTCCTCCTGGACAGGCAGGGGCGCTATTACTTTATCGAAATGAATACCCGCATCCAGGTTGAGCACCCGGTAACCGAGGCGGTGACCGGCATCGACCTGGTCCAGGAACAGATCAAGATCGCAGCGGGGGAACCCCTGCGTATCCGCCAGGAGGAGGTTATGATCCGGGGCCACGCTATCGAGTGCCGCATTAACGCCGAAGACCCGGCCCATAATTTTCGGCCTGCCCCGGGCCGCGTTGAGCGTTACCAGGTACCGGGGGGCTTTGGCGTCCGGGTGGACAGCGCCCTGTACAGCGGTTACACAGTACCACCCTATTACGATTCCCTGCTGGCCAAGGTAATTGCCTGGGCCCCGGACCGGGAAGGGGCTATCAGCCGTATGAACAGGGCTTTACAGGAAATAGTAATTGAAGGGGTGCCGACTACCATTCCCTTTCACCAGCAGATAATGGCTAATGCCTTTTTCCAGCGGGGCGAGATCTACACTAACTTTATCCAGCGGCGCCTGCTGGCTGGCTGAGGGTTATTTGTCTATTTTACCACGGAAAGCAGTTGTGATAACAACTGGTCTCTGGTATAATATAGAAACAAACGGAGGTGGGGGTAGTGGATAACAATACCCTGGAACAACAGGAACAAAATGAACTGGGTACGATTAAAATCACCAATGAAGTGGTGGCCATCATAGCCGGCCTGGCAGCTATGGAGATCGAGGGTGTAGCCGGCATGAGCGGCGGTATCGCCGGCGGCATCGCCGAGCTTTTAGGTCGCAAGAACCTGGGTAAAGGCGTGAAGGTCGAGGTAGGGGAAAAGGAAGCCGCCGTTGACCTGTACATAGTGGTCAACTTCGGCGTGCGGATACCGGATGTGGCCATCAGGATCCAGGAGAATGTAAAGAAAGCCATCGAAGATATGACCGGCTTGCGGGTGGTAGAAGTCAATATCCACGTCCAGGGGGTGGTATTCCCCCAGGAGGAAAAGGAAGAAGAAGCCAGCCGGGTGCGGTAGGGGGTTAGGGGAATTGTCAGCGCTTGATCGGGCCGTGCTGGCCCTTTTTGCATTGCTGGTGGCGCTCCTGGCGGCAGCGGCCCTGGCAGTTACCGCCGGCTGGTCGGTGCCGCTGGATATCTTTGAATTAAGCCTGCTACGGGCCGACTACCGCCTGGTAGCCGGGGTAGTAGCAGCTGTCCTGTTCCTGCTGGCCTTACGCTTTCTGGTAGCCAGCCTGCACCTGACCGCGCCGGCGGAACAGCAGGCGGTAATTAACTCCGGGGACCTTGGCCTGGCCAGCATTGCCCTGCCGGCCCTGGAGAACCTGGTGACCAGGGCTGCCCGCCAGGTGAAAGGTGTGCGGGAGGTAAAGCCCAGTATGAAGGTTCTCCCCGAAGGGCTAATCTTGAAACTAAATATAACTGTCAGCCCCGACCGCAATCTACCGGAATTGACGGCCGCCCTGCAGGCCAGGGTCCATGAATATATTGTCACTACCACCGGGCTGGAAGTGCCCGAGATCCAGGTAAGGGTTAAGGGGATCTACCAGGAAGGCCTGCGCCGGGTAGAATAGGGGAGAAGGGTAGATGGAGAATATCCTCAAGTGGTTGGAGTATCTCTGGCGGGAACACAGGGGCAAGCTAACCGGTGTGGTCCTGGGCCTTTTGTTCGGCCTGTTAACAGCCGTCTGGGGGTTCGGCAAGGCCCTTTTTATTGGCCTGTGCGTAGCGGCGGGCTACTTTATTGGCCGCCGCCTGGATCAAGGGCGGGGCTGGCCGGATTTCTGGAAACGCTTGTTTGGGGACCGTTGGTGAGGTGGACTTTTATTGAGCAGACGGGCAGCCAGGGTGAAAGCCCTGCAGGCTCTTTTTGCCATTGACCTGGGCAACATGCCCCCGGTGCGGGCGGTAGATGAAGTCCTGGGTGAAGGGAGGCTCTCCCCCCCGGCGCTAACCTTTGCCCGGCAGCTGGTCCAGGGTACCGTAGCCAGCCTGCAGGAGATGGACAACCTGATTAACAAATACGCTACCGGTTGGCGCCTGGAACGCCTGGCAGCCGTTGACCGTAACATCCTCCGGATGGCTTTATTTGAAATGAAAGCCTTTCCGGAAACGCCCGCCAGCGTGGTAATCAATGAAGCCATCGAACTGGCCAAAACCTTCAATGACGAAGAGGCCGGGAAGTTCGTCAATGGTTTACTCGATAGCGCCCGTAAGGAGCTGGGGAGATAAGCCCATGGCCTTTCTTGGTATTGATACCAGCGCCTATACCTGTTCCGTAGCCATTGTCAACCAGGCTGGCGATGTACTGACAGCCCACCGCCGCCTGTTGCCGGTCCCACCGGGTGCAAGGGGCCTGCAGCAGGGAACGGCGGTTTTTCATCATATCCAGATTTTGCCCGACCTCCTGGCAGCAGCCTTTACTAAAGTGCCGGCCGCCGACCTGCAGGGAATAGCGGCTGCCGCCCGGCCCCGGCCCCTGACTGGTTCCTATATGCCTGTCTTTACGGTGGCCGCCGGCCAGGGCCGCATCCTGGCTGCAGCCTTGCGCTTGCCCTTCCTGGCTACCTCCCACCAGGAGGGGCATATCGCCGCTGGCCTGTGGTCAGCGAGCTGGCAGCCGCAGGGCGGGTTCCTGGCCGTCCACCTGTCCGGGGGGACCTCAGAGGTCCTGCAGGTCACACCCGGGGAGAAGGATTTTAATATTACCCGGCTGGGGGGGACCCTGGACCTGCACGCCGGGCAACTGGTGGACCGCGCCGGGGTGCTGATGGGCCTCCAGTTTCCCGCCGGCCAGCAGCTGGAAGCCCTGGCCCGGGAGGCCAGCGACGAAGACAGGGTGCGTTTGACCTCCGCCGTGCGGGGCTATAACTTCAGCTTTTCGGGACCGGCCAGCCAGGCCGAACGCCTGCTGGCTGCCGGAGTCCCCCGGGCGGCCGTAGCCCGGGCGATTGAGCAGTGCATCGCTAAAACCCTGGAACGGGTCCTGCGGCGGGCTGTGGATGCTACTGGTATGCGAGACATTTTAATCGTCGGCGGTGTGGCGGCCAATACCTATCTGCGGAAGCGCCTGCGGCAACGCCTGGAACACCCTGCCGTAGAGGCGCGCCTCCATTTCGCTGCCCCGGAATATAGCTCCGACAATGCCATTGGCGTGGCCCTGCTGGGACGAAGGGCTGCCGGCGGTGTTAACCGGGGAGATTAATGTCGGCCCGGGGCTACCTGCTGGCGCAGGTCAGGTAGCGGTAGAGCGAAGGCAGCGGCGATAGCCGGGATGATGGCCATCAACTGGATGACAAAGGGGACGCCCATGGCGTCGGCGATACCGCCTAAGAGAAAGACGCCCAGGCCGCCGACGCCAATGGCAAAGCCGATGATTAGCCCCGAGGCCATGCCAACATGCTGGGGCATGATGGCCTGGGCGAGGACAATGGCCGGGGCAAAGGTGGAAACCAGGGCAAAGCCGCTGACAGCGAGCAGCAGGCCCACCCATAAGCCCTGGATATAGGGGAAGGCTATAACCAGCGGGATGAGGACCAGCATGGAGATGATGATCATCTTTTTCGCCCCCAGGTAATCAGCCAGCCGGCTGCCCACCAGGGTGCCCACCGCTCCGGCTACCAGGAAGATAGAAAGCATTGTGCTGGCGAAGGCCGCGTCCCCGTGCAGGTAGTTCAAGTAGTAAAAGGGTATATAATAGGTGAGGCCGTTTTGCAGCCAGGAACGCATGATTACGACCAGGACCAGCAGGATAATCGCCCGCTGGGAGGAACGGCGGTCGTTGAGGCTCCCCGGGCCGGCGGCGGCCGCCGTGGTCAGCCGGCGTTCAGCCATAGCCCGGCCAATGGCCGGCAAGGCGCGGGCCAGAAGGATTACAGTAAGGGTGGTAGGGATGAGCAGTAACCAGGAGGCCTTGAGCCCGCCGTGGCCCAGGATAAAGGAGGCGACTATAGGCCCCAGGCCGAACCCCAGGTTGCCGCCCACGGAAAAGATGGCCATGGAACTGGCCCGCAGGGGGCCGCTGACATAATGGGCTGATTTGGAAGCCTCCGGGTGGTAGGAGGCCACCCCCAGGCCGCTAATAAAGACGGCGGTTATCAGCATGGAATAGGTGGGGGCCATGCCTGCAGCAGCCATGCCCAGGCCGGCCAGCAAACAGCCGGCTGGCAGCAACCAGCGTAGCTGATAGCGGTCCGAGAGATAGCCAAAAAGGGGCTGGATGACAGAGGAACTAATGGTAGCCAGGGAAACGATGAAGCCCGTGGCCAGGTAAGTGAGACCGTACTGTTCTTTGTATAATGACAGGAAAATAGGCAAAAGGCCCTGATTAACATCGGTAACCAGGTGCCCGAGGCTGAGTAAGTACAGGATGTATCTCTCCACAGTGTATAACCCCCAATCTCATCCTATCATAAACCGGGGCCCGGTAACGGTCAAGGATTTTTAGCAGGAATATGGGCCTTAATAGCGAATACTTATGCAGTTATGTAACTGCCAGTCTTTATTCTTTTATGTTTCCTAAAAGAGGAGGTAGAGGAGAGCATTGTATCGTATTGTCAAGAAAGAAGTCATGTCGCCGGTCATCAAGCTCATGGAGGTCGAAGCCCCGGCAGTGGCCGCTAAAGCCCGGGCCGGTCAATTCATTATCCTCCGCCTGGATGAAGAAGGGGAACGTATCCCCTTAACTATTGCCGATTTTAACCGTAGCCGGGGTACCATCACCACTATATTCCAGGAGGTGGGTTACACTACCCAGCGCCTGGGAGCCCTGGAGGCCGGTGATGGCCTGGCCGACTTTGTCGGCCCCCTGGGACAGCCGTCGGAGATTGAAAACTACGGCCGGGTAATCTGCGTCGGCGGTGGTGTCGGCGTAGCCCCGGTTTACCCTATTGCCCGAGCCCTGAAGGAAGCCGGCAATGAGGTAATCTCGATCATCGGTGCCCGGACGAAGGAGCTCCTGATCTGGGAAGATAAAATGAGGGCCGTGTCCGACGAGCTCCTGGTGGCCACTGATGATGGCAGTTACGGCCACCACGGCTTTGTCACCGACCTGTTAAAGCAAGTCCTGGAGGAGAAAGGCAACGTCGCCAGGGTCTGGGGCATCGGCCCGGTGGTCATGATGCGGGCCGTGGCGGAAACTACCCGGCCTTTTGGGGTGCCAACTATCGTCAGCATGAACCCCATCATGGTCGATGGCACCGGTATGTGCGGTGCCTGCCGGGTCAGCGTCGGCGGGGAGACCAAGTTTGCCTGCGTGGACGGGCCGGAATTTGACGGCCACCAGGTTGACTGGCAGCTGGCCCTGCGGCGGATGAACATGTATAAGGATGAAGAGCAGAGAATCCTGGCGGCCCACGAGGGAGGTGATTGCAAATGCCATTAAACCCCAAAAAGACGCCTATGCCATCCCAGGATCCGAAAGAACGGATCCATAACTTTAACGAAGTGGCCCGGGGGTATACCCGGGAGATGGCCCTGGCTGAGGCGGAGCGCTGCCTGCAGTGTAAAAAGTCCCCCTGCCGCCAGGGTTGCCCGGTAGAAGTGGATATCCCGGCCTTTATCGCCCGGTTGAAGGAGCAGGATTTTGACGGCGCCATAAACAAAATCAAGGAAAAGAACAACCTGCCGGCCATCTGCGGCCGGGTCTGCCCCCAGGAGAGCCAGTGCGAGAAATACTGCACCCTGGCTAAAAAACACGAGCCGGTAGGTATCGGCCGCCTGGAGCGCTACCTGGCTGACTACCAGCTGGCCAAAGGTGAACCGTCCGGTATGGAAAAAGCACCGGCGAGCGGCTTCAAGGTAGCGGTCATCGGTTCCGGCCCGGCCGGGCTGACGGCAGCTGCCGACCTGGCCCGTATGGGGCACCAGGTGACGGTCTTGGAAGCCCTCCATGTCCCCGGTGGCGTCTTGATGTATGGTATTCCCGAGTTTCGTTTACCCAAGAAGATCGTGCAGCAGGAGATCGATACCATACGCCGCCTGGGAGTGGAGATCCGGACCAACGCCGTGGTGGGCAAGCTGACCACGGTGGACGAGCTGCTAGAGAATGGTTACGACGCCGTCTTTATCGGCACCGGCGCGGGCCTGCCCCACTTTATGGGCATCCCCGGGGAAAACCTGCTGGGCGTTTACTCGGCCAACGAATTCCTCACCCGGACCAACCTGATGAAGGCCTACCTCTTCCCCCGCTATGCCACCCCCATTAAGGTAGGCCGGCGGGTGGCCGTTATCGGCGCTGGCAACGTGGCCATGGACGCAGCCCGTACGGCTCTGCGCCTGGGAGCGGAGGAATCATATATCGTTTACCGCCGTTCCGCCGCCGAGATGCCGGCCCGGAAGGAAGAGATCGAACACGCTGAGGAGGAAGGGGTGCAGTTCCACCTCCTGACCAGTCCGGTCAAGTTCTACGGTGATGACCGGGGTGTGGTCACGGGGATGACCTGCCAGCGCTTTGAATTGGGCGAGCCGGACGCCTCGGGCCGCCGGCGGCCAGTGCCTATCCCCGGTTCCGAGTACGAAATGCCGATCGATACAGTAGTAATAGCCATCGGCCAGGGTCCCAACCCCCTGGTACTGCAGACAACCCCGGGCTTGGAACTCACCCGCAAAGGCACCATTGCCGCCGACGAGGCCACCGGCGCTACCTCGCGGAAGGGCGTCTTCGCCGGCGGCGACATCGTCACCGGGGCCGCAACGGTCATCCTGGCCATGGGTGCCGGCAAAGCCGCCGCCCGGGCCATTGACAAGTATTTACGGGAGAAATAAGAAGCGTAGCAAGCACCCTACGCTCATTTCAAGGAGGTTTTTACCATGCCAGCCCAAATACTGGACGGCAAAAAGATTGCCGCCGAAGTGCGGCAACAGGTCCAGCAGGAAGTAGCGCAGCTAAAGAAGCAGGGGATTACCCCCGGCCTGGCCGTTGTCCTGGTCGGCGACGACCCGGCTTCCCAGGTATATGTGCGCAACAAGCATCGCGCCTGCGAAGAAGTCGGCATCCACTCGGTAGTCCACCGTCTGCCGGCTGAAACCAGCCAGGCTCAACTACTGGACCTGGTCAAGCAACTCAATATCGATCCCCGGATTCACGGCATCCTGGTGCAACTCCCCCTGCCCGACCACATCGATGAAAAGACCGTCATTGACACCATTGCCCTGGAGAAGGACGTTGACGGTTTCGGGCCGGCCAATGTCGGGAATCTCGTCATCGGCGACAAATGCTTTTACCCCTGCACGCCCCACGGCTGCATGGTCCTCCTGGATAAAACCGGGATTGATCCCAAAGGGAAAAAGGCAGTTATCGTCGGCCGCAGCAACATCGTGGGCAAACCAATGGCCATGATGCTTTTAGCCCGCCACGCCACGGTAACCATTTGCCACTCCCGCACGCAGAACCTGGCTGACGAGTGCCGCCAGGCCGACATCCTGGTAGCCGCCGTGGGCAAGCCGGAAATGATTACCGGGGATATGATCAAGGAAGGGGCAGTAGTCATTGACGTAGGTATCAACCGGGTAGCCGAGAAAAAGCTGGTGGGCGATGTCCACTTCGCCAGTGCCGCCGAGAAAGCCAGCTGGATTACCCCGGTGCCCGGCGGCGTCGGCCCCATGACCATCGCCATGCTGCTCAAGAATACAGTCGAGGCGGCCCGGCGCTAGTGTCCGGGCAGCGGGTCCTGGCGGTGAGGGAACTCACCGCCTATTTACAACGCCTATTAGCCGGCGATGGGCACCTGGCCAACGTCTGGGTGCGGGGGGAGGTCTCCAACCTGCGCCGGCCGGCGTCAGGGCACCTCTATTTCACCCTGAAGGACCAGGTGGCCGCTTTACGCTGCGTGATGTTCCAGGGCCGCGGGCGAGCGTTGAATTTGCGCCTCCAGGACGGCCTGGAGGTCATAGCCCGGGGCCAGGTAGCCATTTACCCCCGCGATGGGGTTTACCAGCTTTATGTAGCGGAGGTCTTCCCGGCCGGGATGGGCCTGGCCAGCCTGGCCCTCCGGGAACTGGCGGCCCGCCTGGAGCGGGAGGGTCTTTTTGCCCCGGACCGCAAAAGGCCCCTGCCCCTCCTGCCCCGCCGGGTAGGCCTGGTGACTTCCCCCAGCGGCGCCGCCCTGCGGGATATGGTCACCGTGAGCCGCCGCCGCTTTCCCGGTATTGATCTGGTCCTGGCCCCGGCTTCCGTACAGGGGGAAAACGCCCCCCAGGAGCTCGCCCGCGCCCTGGACCTGCTGGGTAAACTGGGCCGGGTGGACGTAGTGATTATCGGCCGCGGCGGTGGTTCGGCTGAGGACTTGAGTGCCTTTAACACGGAAATCGTCGCCCGGGCCATCTACGCCTGCCCGGTGCCCGTTATTGCCGCTGTAGGGCACGAGACGGACCTTACCCTGGCTGACCGGGTCGCCGACCGGCGGGCGCCAACGCCCTCGGCAGCAGCCGAACTGGCCGTGCCGGTCAGGGCGGAACTGGAAGAACGCCTGGCCCTCCTGGCAGCCCGCGCCCGGCGCGGCGTCGAGCACCGCCTGCAGATGGCCCGCACCATGCTGGAGCGGCTGGTCAAGAGCCGGGGCCTGGCCCGGCCCCAGCAGGAGCTGTACTACCGCCAGCAATACCTGGACGGCCTGGAACAGCGCCTGCTGGCCTCCTGGCAACGCCAGTCCGGGGCCCGGGAACAGGCCCTGCAGCTCTTGGTGGCTCGCCTGGAGGCCGCCAGCCCCCTGGCGATCCTGAACCGGGGCTACGCCGTTTGCCGGCGGCCCGGGGGCGGTCCCCCCATCAAGGTCAGCCAGGAGGTGGTCCCGGGGGAAAGGGTGGAGGTTATCTTGAGCCAGGGGCGCCTGCAGTGCCAGGTGGAGGATGTTAAGGCCGGGCCGGCCTGCCAGGGAGTAACCACCCCAGCCGGCGAACCATGTAAATAGCAGGAATCAGAGGCCAATCTTATGGAGGAAATAAAGTTATGCCCGCAAGGGAAGAGCTAAAATTTGAAGAGGCCCTGCAGAAACTGGAGGGTATCGTCCGCGCCCTGGAGGGGGAAGGGCTGACCCTGGAAGAATCCCTGGACCGCTACCAGGAAGGGATCAAGCTGGTGCGCCTGTGTCGCCAGCGCCTCCAGGAGGTGGAGGGCAAGCTCCAGGCCCTCCTGATCCAGGAAGGGGACGTAGTAGAGAAGGAAATTAACCTGGCCGGAGGTGAGAACTACGGAGCTTGAAAGCTACCTGGCCGCCCGGCGCCAGATGGTCCAGGCCGCCCTGGAAGAAAGCCTGCCGGCAGAGGATAGTTACCCCCCGGCTATCCACAGGGCCATGCGCTATAGCCTGTTCGCCGGGGGTAAACGCCTGAGGCCCATCCTGGTCCTGGCGGCGGGGGAAGCGGTGGGCAGCCCGGTGGAGCCCCTCCTGCCCGCCGCCTGCGCGGTAGAACTCATCCATACTTATTCCCTGATCCATGATGACCTGCCGGCCATGGATAACGACGATTATCGCCGCGGCCGGCTGACCTGCCACAAGGTCTTTGGCGAAGCCATCGCCCTGCTGGCGGGCGATGCCCTCCTGACCCGGGCCTTTGCTGTCTTGAGCCAGGACCAGCCCGGCCTTAACCCGGCCAGAACTCTGCAGGCCATAGCCGAGCTGGCCGCTGCCGCTGGCAGCCAGGGGCTGATCGGCGGCCAGGTGGTGGACATGGAGGCCGAGGGAAAGCCAGCAACCCTGGAAGTAGTTAATTACATCCATGCCCACAAGACTGGCAGCCTCATCCGTGCCTGCCTGCGCCTGGGCGGTATCCTGGGAGGAGGGAATGAGGAACAGCTGGCTGTCCTTACCCGCTACGGCGAAGCCCTGGGGCTGGCCTTTCAGATAACCGACGATATCCTCGATGTTGTGGGTGATTTCCAGAGTATGGGTAAAAAGGGCGGCGTCGATGCAGCGCGGGGCAAGGCCACCTACCCGGCCTGCCTGGGCCTGGAGGTGGCGCGGCGCTTAGCCCGGGAGCTCTGCCTGGAGGCCCAGGGCCTTGTCAGGAACCTGGGTTCCGCTGCTGATCCCCTCTTCCACCTGGCTGGTTATGTTCTCAACCGGCAAGGTTAGGCATAGGCTAGCATTAAGATGCCTGAAGCAGGACGCCGAGGAATAACAGGGCAGGCTTGCGGCCAGGGTTACAGGCAGCTTAAGGCCAACTGGGGCTTCTGGCCATGGTGCTTGCTGTTTAGGGCCGAATACCTTATAATACATCCTGTCAATAAATATTAATTGCCTACCTTATTGGTGGGTGGCGCAGTATTCTAGTCAAGACCACCATCTTTGAAGACGGGCCTAAAAATCCGTCAAGGGCACAACGATGAAGTTCCTGGTGCTGGCTGCCGACGCCCAGTCGGGGGTTGGTGCTGGGAGTTAAGGAGGGGGGGCGATCTACAATGGCATGTAGGCGTGGACCC
>JASUSX010000020.1 GCA_030445875.1 Clostridia bacterium | reverse complement strand
CATGCCGGCAAGTTCCCGCGGGGTAAAGGCCTGCTCCAGCGTCTGCTCCGATGATACCGGTACCGGAACAATGGTTGATTTTTCTGGCCCTGGGTGGGACCGGGTTAGTGCTGGGCTTCATCTTTGATTGCTACCGCGTAGGGAGGTATTTGGGGCGGCCAGGGGTGGTGGCTACTTATATCGGTGATATCTCCTTCTGGGTGCTGTTTACCGCCCTGGCCTTTACTCTGCTGATGTTAATTAACTGGGGTGAAGTGAGGGTCTATGTTTTTCTGGCCCTGGCCCTGGGGGTCACCCTTTATACCTGTTTTTTGAGCCGGGGTGTACGCCGGGGCTTATACACCGGCGGGCGCTGGCTGGCAGGTTTATGGGCCTTTAACCGCCGCCTTTTAAGGCGGACGGTGCTGGTAGTTATTATGCCGGGCCGCTGGTTTCTTACCGGGCTAATGCTCCCCTTCACCCCACTACGGCATTTCTGGCGGCGCTGGCGTCCCCCGGGCGGCCCTCCTGGCGGGGTGGCCGGGTAAATAATTTTGGGCTGCGGCAGGATTCTGGCCCCGGAAGTAGAATTATTATTTTGTCCAATAGTTGTCCACAATATGTGGATAAATTGTGGACAAACGTGGGGAAGACGGCGTGCAGATCGAAATCCGGGGAGTAGAAAAACTGAGTTTCAGGGAACGCCAGGTAGTGACCCTGAAAGAGATGGGGCACAGTAATGAAGAGGTTGCTCGCCGCCTTAATTTAAGCACCAGCAGCGTGGCTACCCTTTACCACCGCGCCCGGACCAAGGGGTATCAGGTGGTAATTGTCCTCCCAGGCGATGCCCTGAACCTCTTTGCAGGTGAAGAAGATGAGTAGAGTAGGTTCTTTTACCAGAAGGCGCTGGAGCTGGACCGGGGTAGTAGCGGCCATCTTTATAGTCTACACCGTCTACTCCTTTGCCCATGTAGGGGTAGCCCTGTACCAGACCCGCCTCCAGCTGCGGGACTACCAGGAGCAGAAAGCGGCATTGATAGCGGAAGGCGACCGCCTGCGGGAACAGATAGAAGAATTGAACAATGACAGCTATATCGAGCGGGTGGCCCGGGAAGAACTGGGTCTGGTAAAACCTGGGGAAAAGGTTATCATCCCGGCCGTTCCGGGCCAGGTGCGCCCTTATATTCCTCCTCAACCCGGTCAGCAATTTCGTGACTAAAAATCCTCCGGGTTATTGACAAATTTCTTAACTCTTGCATATAATGGGAGTAGCTCTAAAGGGGAACAGGAGGAATATCATTCGTATGTCCATTGCCGTGGGCACTGTATTGGAAGGGGTGGTCAGCGGGATCACCAGGTTCGGTGCCTTTGTCGAACTGCCCGGGGGCGTAACGGGATTGGTTCATATCTCGGAAGTAGCTGATACCTATGTTAAAGATGTCAAGGATTTTATCAAGGAGAAGGACCGGGTTAGGGTTAAGGTAATCAATATCGATGAAAAGGGCAAGATAGGACTTTCCATTAAGCGTGCTGATCCCAATTACGACGAACACAGGCGCGGGCAGCGCCATAACAGGGTAACCTCGGTGGCTTCCTTTGAAGACAAGTTGGCCCGTTTCTTAAAGGAAAGCGACGAGCGCCTGCAGGACTTAAAGCGGCATACGGATTCCAAGCGGGGCGGCCGGGGGGCACGCGGTTATTAGGACTTATTCGCTAATATCATAAGCCATTCGGGCACCGGGAGGGTGCCCTTTGTTGTGCAGGTGAGCTGGATGGCATGTTATGCCGCCCTGGATATAGGTTCTAATTCCGTCCGCCTGCTGGTAGGCGAGGTGCGAGGGAACCTGGTCCAGCCTCTGCGGGCTGAACTGCGTAGTACCAGGCTCCTGGAAGGGGTCAGGGATGGATGGTTACAGGCAGAGGCCGTAGAGCGGACAGTGACCGCCGTGGTTGAACTGGCTGCTATGGCCAGGAGCTACCAGCCCGCAGCTATAGCTTCCATTGCCACCAGCGCCGCCAGGGAGGCGCGTAACCCTGAACTGCTGCGGGGCAGCGTGACCAGGCGCACAGGGTTGGATTTAACTATCATCAGCGGCCAGGAAGAGGCCCGGCTGGCTTACCGGGGGGCCCTGGCCGGCCTCAGGGAGCCGGCCAGGGATCCCCTGGTGATCGACATTGGCGGGGGCAGTACGGAGCTTAGCTGGCAGGAGGGTGGGGAACTGCAACTGGCCAGCGTGCAGGTTGGCGCGGTACGGGCCACGGCAGCCGCCTGGCCGGAGGCATCGATCAAGGACATGCTGGCCCCGGCCCTGGCCCGGGCCCGCCAGGCGCACCCGGGCCGGATTATCGGTACCGGCGGGACCATTACCACCGTGGCGGCCCTGGAGTTGGGCCTGGTTTCCTACCAGCCGGAGCTGGTCCATGGTACCAGGTTATCCCTGGAGCAAATACAGAGTTGGCACCGCCGCTTGGCAGCCATGAACCTGGCCGAGAGGAAGGGGCTACCCGGACTACAACCAGAGCGGGCGGATATTATTGTAGCCGGCATCACCATCCTGGAGGTAGTCCTCGCCGGCCTGGCGGCCAGGGGGCTGCTTGTCAGCGAGGCCGACCTTCTCTGGGGCTTGCTTCTAGAACAGGCGGGGAGGAAAATGCTATGAAGCTGGTAGTTGCCGTTACAGGAGCCACGGGGGCGGTTTACGCCGTTAAGTTTTTGCAGGCCTTAAAGGCAACCGGGGTGGAGGTACATTTGATCTTAAGCCGCTGGGCGGAGGAAACGTTACGCCTGGAGATGGGCCTGGAGCCGGAAACCGTCCGTAACCTGGCCGCCTTTGCCTACCAGGAGGACGACCTGGGGGCGGCTGTGGCCAGCGGCTCTTTCCGGCATCAGGGTATGGTCATTGTCCCCTGCAGTATGAAGACCCTGGCCGGCATTGCCCACGGCTACGCCGCCAACCTCGTTATGCGGGCGGCGGATGTTACCCTGAAAGAGGGCCGCAAACTCATCCTCGTTCCCCGGGAGACGCCGCTGAGTGTTATCCACCTGGAGAATATGTTAGCCCTGGCCCGCCTGGGGGTGACCATTATGCCCCCCATGCCGGCCTTTTATTATCGCCCCGCTACCATCGATGACCTTGTTAACCATCTGGTGGGACGTTTGTTGGACCAGCTGGACGTGGAACATAATCTGATAACCCGCTGGGGTGAAGCATAGTGTTAAGGCCGGTAACCTGTATTATGGGTCGGGGCCGGCACCGTATCCTGTGCCGGGTTTTTGCTACCGCGGAAGGCTATATCGTCCACCTCCTGGGGGGCACCAGGCCCCATGTAGGGGCCATCGCCCTGGGCCTGCCCCGGCCGAGCCTGAAAGGCACCCATGTAAGTTCTACCGCGTCGGTACTAACCCTCCTGGGGCATAAGGACGATGAACTGGCCCGGCCAGCTGCCCTTAGCCTGGCTGCAGCCCTGAACGCGCCGGTGGTGGTGGTGGCCGGGGTGCATGTAGATGACCCTGGCCCCGGGGAACTGCTCCGCCTGGCCACCAATGCCCGCCGGGCTGTATGGGTGGCCCGGCAGGTACTTACTCGGAGACCTCGAAACCAAGAGCCCTCAAAGTAGCTGCATCAGCCACCCCGGTGGCTTTGAGGCCATGGTAGATCTGGAACTCCCTGACGGCCAGCTCGGTCATGAGGCCATAGTCACCATCAGTGGGGCCAAAAAGGTAAAAACCCCTCTCCCGGAGCCGGGCCTGGAGGGTTACTACTGCCGGGGAACCGTTGCCGGGCCTTAAGGGCCCGGTGGGCAGGGTGTAAGGCCCTTTAACGACTACCGGGGTACCTATGGGCAGCCAGGGGTAGATGGTTTCAATGTCCGCGTTAAACATGCGAAAGCAGCCGGCAGAAGCCGCCCAGCCGATCGACCAGGGCCGGTTGGTACCATGGATACCGTAGTTACCCCAGGGGACGTTCAGCCCTAGCCAGCGGGTACCGAAGGCGCCGCCGGCTTCGTAGGCCTTGTCCGTTATCTTCCATTCCCCCACAGGGGAAGGGCTAGTATACTTACCAATGGCTATGGGGTACTTACCCAGGGGCTGGCCATCGGCCAGGATAGTTAACTCCAGGCGGACGGTATCAACGATGACCTTCAGGTTTTTTCCTGCCGGCGGGCCCGGCGGGGCGGCGGGGCCAGGAGGGGCACCGGGTACCCCCTGGGCCAGGGCCTGCCAGGTGGCCGCATCCGCCTGCCCGAGGGGCGCTAACCCGTGGTCCCGTTGGAAATTAACGACGGCCCGGCTGGTAGGGGCATCGTAAAGGCCACTTAGAGGGCCAATGTAATATCCCAGCTGGGCCAGGCGCAGTTGGAGGTCGCTGACATCTTCCCCCTGGAGGGGCGGGTTGGTTAACCTTAACAGGCGCTCCCCGTTATCGCAGGGGCAGGGTTTATGGGCGTGGGCCAGGGGCGCCGCTGCGGTAACCATGACAACAAGGGCAGAGATAAAGGACAGGGTATAAAGGAACCTGCGTGGCAAGGCACTTCCCTCCAGCAACATTTTCTACCCCGGACCTGATAAGCTTAATCTAGTATTTCCCATAAAGGGTTATCCTTTACCGCCCGGAGGTCTGGAAACTTACACCATGGGTTTAGCGGCCCGGTAAGAGGGGTAAATTAAAGGGAGAGTAACTAAATAGCGGGGAAGTAGCTCTATGTGGCTGGCGCTCTTTTTAGCCATGGTTTCCGGTATAGCCATGGCCTTCCAGGGTTCCCTCAATTCAGCCCTGGGTAAAATTACGGGCCTCCTCCAGGCTACCCTAGTGGTGCACCTGACCGCCACCCTGGCGGTAATTATACTCCTTTTTACCCCCCTGGGCCACGGCAACCTGGGCAGGCTCTGGCATTGCCCCTGGTACCTCTGGCTGGGGGGCCTCCTGGGGGTCCTTATTACCTATGGCGTGGTGGCCAGCATCCCGCGGGTGGGTGTGGCCCTGGCTACTACAGCGATTATTGTCGGCCAGGTTTCTACCGCCCTCCTGATTGATCACTTTGGCCTTTTTGGCCTGGAGAAGCTCCCCTTTACCTGGTGGAAGGCCGCCGGGCTGGTACTCCTGGCCGCCGGTACCCGCCTGATGTTGAATTAGGCCCCTTGACAAAAAGGCCGGCTTCAGGCATAATATTTTTTGCATGGCGGTGTAGCTCAGCTGGTCAGAGCATGCGGTTCATACCCGCAGTGTCGTAGGTTCAAGTCCTACCACCGCTACCATTTTTATGCCCTGGCCCGTTAGTCAAGGGGTTAAGACACCGGTCTTTCAAGCCGGTAACAGGGGTTCGAATCCCCTACGGGCCACCAGTATGGACCTGCCTGCGGGCGGGTTTTTTTATGTTCCTGTCGAAAGATTATCCACCGCCGTTGCCCGAAGCCGACATGATTTGAGGCTAAAATAGCCTATAATATTTACCAGGTAATGGTAAAGGCGGTGGTTTTTTGGCTAATCAAACTGGAGTCCACCCGTACCGGCAGGAGGTAGAACTGACGGGGGTAACCCGCCTGTTCCTCGACTTTCTTTCCCTGGCGGCGTCATTTTTCCTGACCCGGGGGGCTTTACTGGGGGAACTCTACCCCTTTGGGCCAGCCGCCGTTATTGCCACCCTTACCTTAAGGCCGCGTCTCCTCTGGCCGGTGGTCCTCATAAGCCTGGCCGGAACCTGGCTGGGCAGCCCCGCTCCGCCCTATGACCGTTTGCTCGTCTTCCTGATCCTGGGATTGATATTTAGCCTCTATCCGGCCCTGCGCCAGGGAAGCACCCTGACCAGGGCTACCCTGGCGCCGGTAGCCATCATCCTGGTGCGGGGTTTAAGCCTTACCCTCTGGCAGCCCTCCTTTTATGGCTGGGTGCAGGTGATCTTTGAAGCCCTCCTGGCCTGGGGGTTGAGCATCGCCTTTGTTGAAGCGACCACGACCACGCGCCAGGAAGAACGGCTCCTGGGAGGCGGCCTTTTTCTCCTGGGGGTCCTCCTGGGCCTGCAGGGGTGGCAGGTTTTTGACCTTTCCCTCCAGGGGCTGATCAGCCGTTACCTGCTCCTGCTGGTGGCCCTGGCCGGTGGGCCGGGGGCCGGGGCCGCAGCCGGGGCGGCGGTGGGCTTCCTCCCCAGCCTCTCCCAGCTGGTAACCCCGGCCCTGGCCGGCTTGCTGGCCTTCAGCGGTCTAATTGCCGGTTCCCTGAAGAGTATGGGTAAGCCAGGGGTGATTGGCGGTTTCCTGCTGGCGCACCTGCTCCTGGCCAATTATTTTCTTGGCCAGGAGAGCGTCCTGGCCGCCCTCAAAGAGGGCGGGGTAGTGGCCCTGGCCCTGGTGGCTACACCCTCTTTCTTAGTGAATTACCTGCAGAGGTTCCTGGCCGTACCGGTCAACCCGGCGGCAGGCCAGGAGCAGGGCTGGGAAACGGAGAAATTAAAAACGGCCTTAAAGAGTATAGCCCGCAGCCTCAAGTTTTCTGGCTTTGGGGAAAGCCCGCTATTCACCGTGCGCGAGGTCGCCCGCTCTACCTGCCGGGGTTGCCCGGCCGGGAAGGTTTGCTGGGAGCTGGAGGGCGATCAAATGCTAACCCTGCTCCAGGAATTACTGCAAAAGGGGAGCCAGGGAGCCTTGACCAGCGCTGATGTGCCGGAATGGCTGGCCTCCCGCTGCAGCCGCGGCCGGGAGCTCCTGGCGGCCTTAACCAGTGCAGCCAGTAAGGGCCAGGCCCGGCCCGCAGAGGATGGTTTGAATAGCTGGCTGGCAGCTTTCCTGGAAAACCTGGCCCCCATGCTGGATAAGGGGAGTACCCCCGCAGGAGGCCGGCGGGAAGAGGCGCAGTTACCACCATGGCGGGTGAGCGTAGGTGTGGCCGCGGCACCCCGTTACCAGGCTGATGTTTCCGGGGATGCCTGGCTTACGGCCAACCTGGGACCGGGAAGGCATTTGCTTATCCTGGGGGATGGCATGGGTGCCGGGCGGCTGGCTGCCGAGACCAGTGGTACGGCCACCGAACTGATCCGGGACCTGTTGGCGGCCGGTTTTACCCCGGCGATGGCCCTGCGAACCGTTAACATGGTCCTCCTGCTGCGGTCACCCCAGGAGAGCTTCACCACCTTTGATCTGGCCCTGATCAACACCCTGGCTGCCGGCGCTGAGTTTTATAAACTCGGAGCCTGCCCCAGCTTTATCCAGCGGGATGGCCTGGTAAAAACCCTGGGTAGCCATTCCCTGCCGGTAGGCATCCTGGAAGACCTGCAGCTAGAACCCCTGCAAGAAGAGCTGCAGGAGGGAGATCTGCTTGTTATGGTTAGCGACGGCATCCTGGAGGCGCACCGGGATATCAATGAAAAGGAAAAATGGCTGGTCCGGGCTTTACAGCGGGCAGGCGACAACCATCCCCAGGAGATAGCCGATCGCCTCTTGAAGCAGGCCCGCGCCCTGGTGGAGGGCAAGCCGAGGGACGATATGACAGTAATAGTAGCCAGGTTGGAAAGGAATATGGCGGTATAAAGTCGGTTCTTTGCGGAAAAACTCACCAGGTGAAGCAGGAAAAAGGCCGGTTATGCCGAAATAAGGAAACAACAAGAATTTGGTAAAACCATTTGAAGGGTGCAACCTTATGCTGGACCAGGTCCGGCAGACGATTCAGCGCTATCGCCTGGTTCAACCGGGCGATAAAATAGTCGTTGGAGTCTCGGGCGGGCCGGATTCCCTGGCGTTACTGCACAGCCTGAAGGAGCTGCAGGGAGAACTAGGCCATACCCTCCATGTAGCCCACTTAAACCACGGTATCAGGCCGGAGGCTGCCGCTGATGCCGCCTTTGTCGAGGAGCTAGCCTCGGCCTGGGGGCTGGTGGTAACAGTGGCCAGCCGGGATGTTACCGCCTACCAGAAGGAGCACCACCTATCCCTGGAAGAAGCGGCCCGGGAGGTACGCTACCGCTTTTTACAGGAAGTAGCCGCTGCGGTGGGGGCCAGTAAGATTGCCGTGGGCCATCAGGCCGATGATCAGGCCGAGACGGTGCTTTTGAATCTCCTGCGGGGTAGTGGCCTGGCAGGACTGAAAGCCATGCTCCCTTCCCACGGCCCGCTAATCAGGCCGTTGCTTTTTATCTCCCGGGCGGACATCGAAGCCTACTGCCACCGGCAGGGCCTGGCGCCGCGCCAGGACCGCACCAACTGGGATACCGCCCTGCGGCGCAATAAAATCCGCCACCTGCTGCTGCCCTTCCTGGCCCGGGAGTTCAACCCGGCTGTTGCCAGGACTTTAAGCCGTACCGCCCTTATCCTGCAGGAAGACGAGGAAGTCCTGTCCCAACTGGCCCGGGAAGCCTTAAGTGGGGTGACCCTCCGCCAAGGGGAGGGTTATCTGGTTCTTAACCGGCAGGGGTGGCTGGGCCTGGCCCCGGGACTGCAGCGCCGGGTTTTACGCCTGGCGGCGGCCGCCCTGGGGAGAAAGGTGAGCTTCAACCAGGTGGAGGGAGCCCGCGAGATAGCCAGGGAAGGCGGGGTCCTTACCTGGCCGGGTTATTTGCGCTTTGAGGCCCGGGGGCAGGAACTCATGATCCAGTTACCGGCCGGTAATCCTCGGCCCGGATCATTTTCTTACCGGTTGCAGGTACCGGGGTTAACGCCCTTGCCGGAGTTGAACCAGGCCATCCGCGCCGAGATTAAAAGACCCCCGGCGGCTTTTACCCACGGGAATGAGGAAGCCTGGCTGGATTGGGGTAAAGTAGAAGGGCCCCTGGTAGTACGAAACTGGCGGGCGGGGGATTGCTTCCGCCCCTTAGGTATGCCCGGGAGAAAGAAACTGCAGGATTTTTTTATCGATAGCCGTTGTCCAGCCTCCCGGCGCCATCTGATCCCCTTGGTTATTAGCGGGGACCGCATCGCCTGGGTGGCGGGTTGGCGCCTGGCTGATGATTTTAAGATCACACCGGCAACGCAGGTAGCCCTACACCTGACGTTGGAGCCCTGGCCCCAAGGACAAAGTTAAAAAGTTAAATTGCAATCATATTTTCTCTATGCTACAATATATACCTATAAGATGAAGGGCGGGGCAAGAGGAGGGTAACCCTTGAATCGAATCTTTAAGAACCTGGCCGTATACCTGCTGATAGTGTTACTGGCCGTTTCCATTATCAGGCTATCGACGCCGACAGAAAAGCCTGTCCAGGAATGGGACTTAACCCGTTTTTACCAGGCTGTAGACCAGGGCCAGGTTAAGGATGTAACCTTAACGCCCCACGATAATATTATTAAAATCGATGGCACCTTAAAGGATAGCACTAAATTTACGGTCAATGCCCTGGCTACCACTAACCTGGTAGACCGTTTAACGGAAAAGGGCGTAGTGATTAATACCCAGCCGCCGCCGCAACCACCCTGGTGGACGAGTTTACTGGGTAGCCTGTTGCCCATCCTCCTCCTGGTAGGCTTGGTCTTCTTTATGATGCAACAGACCCAGGGAGGCGGTTCGCGGGTAATGCAGTTTGGTAAGAGCCGGGCGCGGTTGCATACGGACGAAAAACGCAAGGTTACCTTCAGCGACGTGGCCGGCGCTGATGAAGCCAAAGAGGAATTAGAAGAAGTCGTCGAGTTCCTGAAAAATCCGCGTAAGTTCAATGAATTGGGAGCCAGGATACCCAAAGGTGTCCTCCTGTTCGGGCCCCCAGGCACGGGCAAAACCCTGCTGGCCCGGGCTGTAGCGGGGGAGGCGGGGGTGCCTTTCTTTAGTATCAGTGGTTCGGATTTTGTGGAAATGTTCGTCGGCGTGGGTGCCTCGCGGGTCAGGGATCTCTTTGAGCAGGCCAAAAAGAATTCGCCATGCATAGTGTTTATTGATGAGATTGACGCTGTGGGCCGCCAGCGCGGGGCCGGGCTGGGCGGGGGTCACGACGAGCGCGAGCAGACCCTGAACCAGTTACTGGTGGAAATGGACGGCTTCAGTGCCAATGAAGGGATTATTATCATCGCGGCTACCAACCGGCCCGATATCCTGGACCCGGCCCTCCTGCGGCCCGGGCGTTTTGATCGCCAGATAGTCGTCGATGTTCCGGATGTCCTGGGCCGGAAAGAGATACTAAAGGTGCACGTCCGGGGCAAACCGCTGGATGAGGCCGTAGACCTGGATGTCCTGGCCCGGCGGACGCCGGGCTTTACGGGGGCCGATCTGGCCAACCTGGTCAATGAGGCCGCCTTACTGGCCGCCCGGCGCGGTAAGCATAAAATCAGTATGGAAGAGATGGAGGATTCCATTGAGCGGGTGATTGCCGGGCCGGAGAAAAAATCCCGGGTGATCAGCGATTACGAAAAAAGGCTGGTGGCCTTCCACGAAGCTGGCCACGCCCTGCTGGGCCACTACCTGCCCCACACTGACCCCCTGCACAAGGTGTCAATAATCCCCCGCGGCCGGGCCGGCGGCTATACCTTGCTCTTGCCCAAAGAGGATCGTCGCTATATGACCAAATCCCAAATCATGGACCAGGTAACGATGCTCCTAGGTGGCCGGGTCGCCGAGGCCCTGGTGCTGAAAGAAGTAAGCACAGGGGCCCAGAATGATTTGGAGCGGGCTACGGAACTGGTACGTAAGATGATTACGGAGTTTGGCATGTCCGATGAATTGGGGCCCCTGACCTTTGGCCGTAAGCAGGAGACCATTTTCCTGGGCCGGGACATAGCCCGGGACCGTAATTATAGCGAAGCGGTTGCTTTTTCTATAGATAAGGAAGCGCGGCGCATCATTGACGACTGCTATAACCGGGCGAAGGGGCTCCTAAAGCAGCATATGGCGGAACTCCACCTGGTCGCCAGGGCTTTAATGGAGAAGGAGACCCTGGAAGCCGAGGAATTTACAGCTATTATCGAAGCCTACGAACGGGAGGATAACCCGGGCGGGGAGCCACCCGCGCCGGTGGCCGGGGAAAAACTGCAGCCTGTGATCACCAGCGGCCCGGGCCAGGAGGGCGGTAGAGGCGGCAATAAGGATCTCAATAAGGATCTATTGATCAAATTAACTTACCTCCATTGTCTGAAAGGGGTATGGTAGTGGAACGGACCTTTAGCATGATTAAACCGGAAGGGGTGGCCCGGGGCCTCATCGGGGCTATAATTGGCAGGTTGGAGAATAAAGGCTATCGCATTATTGCCTTAAAGATGCTGCGCATACCACCGGAACTGGCAGCCAAACACTACGCGGAGCACGAGGGTAAACCCTTTTACCAGGAACTGATCCGTCACATTACGTCCGGGCCGGTGGTGGCCATGGTCCTGGAGGGCCCGGGGGTCATCGCCGGTTTAAGGCAGATGATGGGGCCTACCAATCCCCGGGATGCTGCTCCGGGTACCATCCGCGGCGATTACGCCCTGGAAGTAGACGCCAATGTGATCCACGGTTCGGATTCCCCGGCCAGTGCGGCCAGGGAGATAGCCCTCTTCTTTACCCCTGGGGAACTGGGGGAAGCAATGGTCGGGTAACCGGCCTTTTTCTTTAACCGGGGTGGGGTATCTCGCCTTTAACCGGGAGGCAAGCTATGAAAGCCAGCGAGCGCCGGCAGAGGATCCTGCAGCTTTTAGACAACAACCTCCCCCACAAGGGTACGGAACTGGCCCGTACCCTGGGGGTAAGCCGCCAGGTCATTGTCCAGGATGTGGCTGTTTTGCGCGCTACAGGGGTAAATATCCTGGCTACTCCCCAGGGCTATCTCCTGCCCGGCCCTGATAACCTTTGCCGGCGGACCTTTGCCTGCCAGCACGACCTGGCCGGGCTGGAGCAAGAACTGCAGATTATGGTCGATTACGGGGGGAAAGTTATTGATGTGGTAGTTGAGCATCCCCTGTACGGGGAGATCCGGGGTTACCTGATGATTTCCTCCCGTTACGATGTCCAGAAATTCGTCACCGGCCTGATGAAGAGCGGGGCCCGTCCCCTGTATGTCCTTACCGGCAACGGCGTCCACCTGCACACGGTAGAAGCCAGAGGGGAAGAAATTTTAGACACCATTGCCGCCAACCTGGCCAGGGCGGGTTTCCTCCTCGAATAATCGAGGAAATACAGGAAGAGGAGGCGCACAGAATGGAGGCCCTGGATTATACCCTTTACCTCAGTACCGACGACCTGCGGGTAGCCCACCATCTGGCGCGGGTCTTGAACCAGAAGGGAGGGGGGGCCATAGCCGCCCGCGGGCAGGAAGCGGGATCCCGGGTTGGTGTGGCAGTGCGGCTCCTGGACTGGCGGGCTTTTCCCCTGCTGCGGGTCCTGGACACGGCTAGGGTGGCAGCCCGGCCCTTTAATATTCATATTAGCCGGGGGGAACTGGGGCCTGCTCCCCGGGAAGCGCTGCTGGCGGTAGTCCAGGAGGCCTTGCTGTTGGAAACTTTACCGGTAATGGCTGAACCAGGCTGCCCGGGGAGGGGTTAATTTATTTGCTATTCTGGATGTAATACTACCAAAAATAATTGTTTGTTTTATAAAAAGATGGGTTTATAATTATGGATAGGGTCCAGGCGGGACAGGCCCTAAAAACTAAATAATTAAACTTTAAGCCTGAAGCGGCGGGGTGAGCAGGAAAACGGGATATTGTGTAGAATTTCACTATTAGACATGAACATGGATGTACATTTTTGCGGATGGAAAGGAGTGCTTAAATTGGCCAACGTACCAAGCGATATTGAAATCGCGCAGGCGGCAAAAATGAAACCCGTCCTGGAGCTGGCCCGGTCCCTGGGAATCGATGAGGATGAGGTAGAGCTTTACGGTAAATATAAAGCCAAGATCTCCCTCAATGTTTACCGCCGCCTTAAAGACAAGGCGGACGGCAAGCTGATCCTGGTAACCGCCATTACCCCCACCCCCGCCGGAGAAGGTAAGACTACCACCAGTGTCGGTCTTACCGACGCCCTGGCCCGCCTGGGGAAAAAGGTTATGGTCTGCCTGCGGGAGCCTTCCCTGGGTCCCAGCTTTGGGATTAAAGGTGGCGCCGCCGGGGGCGGTTACGCCCAGGTAGTACCTATGGAAGATATCAACCTCCACTTTACCGGTGATATCCACGCCGTTACCTACGCCCACAACCTGCTGGCGGCCATGGTTGACAACCACCTCCAGCAGGGTAACGCCCTGAATATTGACCCCCGGACCGTTACCTGGCGGCGGGTTATCGACCTCAATGACCGCGCCCTGCGCAATATCGTCCTGGGCCTGGGGGGTAAGGCCAACGGTGTCCCCCGCGAGAGCGGCTTTGACATCTCGGTGGCTTCGGAGGTTATGGCCTGCCTCTGCCTGGCCAGCGACCTGATGGATTTGAAGGAACGCTTCCGCCGGATTGTCGTCGGCTACACTTACGACGGCAAGCCGGTAACCGCCGGCGACCTGGAAGCCCATGGTTCCATGGCCCTGCTGATGAAGGATGCCATTAAACCCAACCTGGTCCAGACCCTGGAGAATACCCCGGCCTTTGTCCATGGCGGCCCCTTCGCCAATATCGCCCACGGTTGTAATAGCATTACTGCCACCCGCACAGCCCTGAAGCTGGCCGACTACGTCGTTACCGAGGCCGGTTTCGGTGCCGACCTGGGGGCGGAGAAATTCTACGACGTCAAGTGCCGTTACGCCGGCCTCAAGCCTGATGCTACCGTAATTGTGGCCACGGTCCGGGCCCTCAAGATGCACGGCGGCGTGCCCAAAGCCGAACTGGCTAAGGAGAACGTGGAGGCCCTGCGCCGGGGCTTCGAAAACCTGGAGAAACATATTGAGAACGTTGGTAAATTCGGCGTGCCCGCCGTGGTGGCCATTAACGCCTTCCCCACCGACACGGAAGCCGAACTGAACCTCCTTTACGACCTGTGCAACAAGGCGGGCGCGGCAGTAGCCCGGTCCGAGGTCTGGGCCCGGGGCGGCGCCGGGGGCATGGAGCTGGCTGAAAAGGTTCTCAAAACTATCGAAACTAAGCCCTCGAATTTCCATCCCCTTTATGAGCTGGACCTGAGCATCAAAGAAAAGATTAATAAGATCGCCACCGAGATCTACGGTGCCGATGGTGTTAACTATACCCCGGAAGCGGAGA
>JASUSX010000019.1 GCA_030445875.1 Clostridia bacterium | reverse complement strand
TTGACGGAGCCGATGTGGGGGCCTGTCAGGCCTACATAGGCCGCCTGTAGCTTACAGCCGCTCATCCGCTCGGCCTGGGCCACCGCCTTTTCAATAGACCGGGCGGTATTCTCAATATCAACAATAATACCCTTCCGCAAACCACCCGAAGGCGTCTCTCCCAGGCCGATAATGTTCAAACGGCCCTCGGGCACAACCTCGGCTACTACCGCCACCACCTTGGTTGTACCAATATCTAGACCCAGAACCAGGTTCTCTTTGGATAAAGGCAAGCTCCGGCACCTCCAGGCTCCCGGCTTTCTTAAGAAGGAAAATTCAACACAACTTGCTCTTTCCCTTTTTTTGCAAGTAGATTTTCTTACCTTTTTAGCAGGTGGCGCCGGATAATGGCCAGGTTCTGGAACAGGCGCACGCCAAAGACCAGGACGGCCGCCAGGTAAAGCTCCACCCCCAGCTGGTCACCGATATAGGCCAGGAAAGCGGCCAGCAAAGTATTGGAAAAGAAACCGGTCAGGAAAATAGCATTATCGAAGTTATCCTCCATACTCGCCCTGAGGCCACCGAAGACGGAATCCAGGGCGGCCAGCACGGCTACGGACATGTACTTGCTATAGACTACAGGTATCTTCACAGGGAGCAGAAGGCCCATTAAGACCCCCAAGATAAGACCGATTAAAGGTATCCACATTCCATTTCACCCCTTTTTCCCCTGTTTTGCGGCCTGCTTAAACTTCACTACCGGCGGACCCGCATAGCTAACATCAATATAGTCGATTCCCTCCTGGCCAACCAGGCCCTGGAGGGCTTCCTGTAAGCGGGCCAACTTTTCTGCCACCTGCTGCCCGTCCCCGAATTTAACCCGGATGTTGCCCGTCCAGATCAGTTGCAGGTTAAGGGGGGAGGAGGCGATCACTTCCTGTAAATGGCTCCGGTCTTCCGCCGGTATTTGCTGGACTACAGCCAGGGCTGCCTGCAGGCCAGGGTGATCAACTTTCCTGCCGGGGCCTGCGTCCTCCAGTTTACCCAGGCCGGAGATCAGGGGCAGCCGCAGGTCACCTACCCGCGGGACCCTCTCCATAACCACCCCGCTGCCATCGACTAGCAAGAAAGCACCATCCTGCACCAGGAGAGCCAGCGGCGTCCTTTCTGTAATTTGTATCGCCAGGGTGCGGGGCCAGCGGCGAGTCACCCGGGCCCCGGCCACCAGGGGATGGGTGGCCAGCCGCTGGGCGATGGCGGTCGTGTTGACCTGCCAGAGGTTGACGCCCCTGGCGACAGCCGCCAGGTTCTCCAGCTCCTCAGCCGGGATATGCTCATTGCCGGTAATCTCGATGTGGGTCAGGCTGAAGAAACCAGAGTGGATAAAGTAGAAGCAAGCAGCCACAGCAAGCAGAAATAAAAGCAGCCGCCGCAGACGTTGCCGGCGTCGCCGGTACACCCGGGGTGAACAGGTTGGAACCGCCATCTTACCAACCTCATTTACTGCCATTATATCAGAAAAAGCTGGCCTGTCCACTAATGGAGGTGAGAGGCGGGAAGTGAGAGGTGGGATTTTAAGGAAATAATTGGTGCAACCCATTCCAACCAGTTCCTCATCCCTGACTTTTCACTTCCCACCTCTAAAATTGGCGTTTAATATCTGCACCCAAAGCCTGCAGGCGTACTTCCAGTTGTTCATACCCGCGATCTAGATGGCCCACGCCTTCCACCCAGGTTTGCCCTTCCGCCATAAGACCGGCAATGACCAGGGCGGCGGCAGCCCGCAGGTCGGAGGCCTCCACCTGGCCCCCGCTTAAAGCCGGGACCCCGTTGATAACCGCTACGCGTCCTTCAATCTTAATATCGGCACCCAGGCGCCGCAGTTCAGCGGCGTGCTTAAAACGGTTTTCGAAAATACTCTCCACCAGGACACTGGTCCCCTCCGCCACCGTCATCAAGGCCATTACCTGGGGCTGCATATCGGTGGGAAAACCCGGGTAGGGCAAGGTTTTACAATCAATGGCCCTTAAACGCGGAGGGCTCTGCAGGCGGATGCCATCCCTTTGCAGGGTAATTTGGGCCCCCATTTCGGTCAGTTTGGCCAGGACAGCCAGTAAATGTTCCGCCTGGCAATCCCGGACCAGAACATCACCGCCGGCGCCAGCCACTGCCGCCAGGAAGGTGCCGGCCTCCACCCGGTCCGGTATTATCCGGTAATCGGCCCCCTTCAGTTCCCTGACGCCTTCAATACGAATGGTGTCCTGCCCGGCACCCTGGATCCGGCCTCCCAGGGCATTGAGGAAATTCTGCAGGTCGACGATCTCGGGCTCCCGGGCCGTATTATGCAGGACGGTAACCCCCTCAGCCAGGGTAGCCGCCATCATCAAGTTTTCTGTAGCCCCTACGCTGGGGAAGTCCAGATATATGACCGTCCCCTTAAGGCCAGTGGTCCGGCCTTCAATAAAACCCTGACTCTCTGTTATTTCGGCGCCCATAGCCGCCAGGCCCTTGAGGTGCAGGTCCATGGGACGCGAACCTATGGCGCAGCCCCCGGGATAGGGAACCCGGAAATAGCGATGGCGGCCCAGGAGGGGTCCCATAACCAGGTTCGAGGCCCTCAGTTGCCGCATCAACTCGGCCGGCACTGCGGGGGTAATTACCGGGGCCGGACTTACCCGCAGGGTACTGCCCTCGCGTTCAACCTGCAAACCCAGGGCACGAATAACCTGCGCCATCACGGTAACGTCCTGTAACCTGGGCACCCGCCTTAAGGTACATTCCCCGGTCGCCAGGAGCATGGCGGCCATAATGGGTAAAGCTGCGTTCTTGGCTCCATTAACAGTGATGGAACCCTCCAGGCGCCGGCCACCGTTGATTACCAGATATGCCAAGGCCTACCCCTCCCCCAAGCTATAGGCCTCATCCCCAGACTTCTATTTCTAACTCCAGGGCCACACCGCTGTACCTGGCTACGGCCTGCTGGACCCTGGCAATAAGCTCCAGGACATCGGCAGCCGTGGCCCCTCCCAGGTTAACGATAAAGTTAGCGTGCTGAGGCGAAACCTGCGCCTGACCGACCCGCCACCCTTTGGCGCCCGCCCCTTCTATCAGCCGGCCGGCGAAATCAGCCGGTGGGTTCTTGAAAACACTGCCCGCGTTGGGGCAGGCCAGGGGCTGCCGAGAACGGCGCCCTGCCAGGTTGGCCTGGATCCGGGCGCGGATCAATCCCGGATCAGCGGCGCGCAACCGCAAATCGACGGCCACTACCACCCCTGCCAGGCGCAGGGAACTATACCGATAGGCAAAGGTAATATCCCGCCGTTCCCGGTAATGCCAGTAACCATCCAGGGTAACCAGCTCCACCCCTGCCACCAGGTCCCCCAGGCAGCCCGCCGGGGTGCCAGCGTTCATTACTACCGCTCCACCCATGGTCGCTGGAATACCAGCCGCAAACTCCAACCCCCCCAGGCCTTGCTGGCAGGCCACCCGCAGCACCCGGGGGATGAGGGCCCCGGCGCAGGCCCTGAGGGACTGGCCCCGGATGGCTATCTCCTGCCAGGACCTGGTCTGGATTACCAGCCCCCGAACGCCGCTATCCCGTACCAGCAGGTTGGAGCCGTTACCCATAATATGCAGGGGTAAACCCTTTTGCCGCGCAAAGGCCAGGCAAAACTCAAATTCTTCCCTGGTCTCAGGCCGGGCAAAGAGGTCGGCCGGCCCGCCTATACGCCAGGTGGTATGCCGGGCCAGGGGTTCCCTGACCCGTACCTCCCCCCGCAAGCCCTGTTGCAATTCCCGCGCCAGGGCTGTCAAATCCATCTCTAAGCCCCCACTTCCGGGAGAGCCTGGTTTTCAGCCAGGTAGCGGGCCAGGCCAGCGCCCACCTGCCAGACATCCCCTGCTCCCATGGTCAGGATCAGGTCCCCGGGCGCCCAGGACTTTTTCAAAAAGGCCAGGGTTTCCTCCAAGGTGGGCAAATAAAAAACCTGGGGGTGCCCGTTCCTCTTTATTTCATCCAGGATCAGCCTGGCCGTTACACCGTTCAGGGGCTGCTCCCCGGCAGCATAGATATCATTAATGACCACCACATCGGCCTGGTTGAAGGCCGAGCCGAATTCCCGGTGCAGGTGGTAGGTCCGGGTAAAGCGGTGGGGTTGAAAAACAGCCACTACCCGCCTGGCCCCCACCTGGCTGGCCGCGGCCAGGGTAGCCTCTACCTCGGTTGGGTGGTGGGCGTAATCATCAATTACCCGCGTGCAACCGTCATCCCAGAGGATCTCAAAGCGGCGCCCCACCCCCTGAAAGGTAGCTAAGGCCCGGGCCATAACCGGAAAATCCAGGCCCAACTGGTGGCCCACCGCAATAGCCCCCAGGGCATTGAGGATATTGTGCCGCCCCGGTACCCTTAAAACCAGCTCACCCAGGTAGGAGCCGTGGAAGTATACCCTCGCCTTCCCCCCCAGACCATGCAGGGTTATATCCCCGGCCCGGTAGTCAGCTTCACCCGCCAGGCTATAAGTAATCACCGGCCTTTTACTCTGGCAGGCCAGGGCTGCCAGCCGGGGGTCATCCCCGCATAAGACAGCCCTGCCACCCGGCCGGACCTGGTCCAAAAAGGCCGTAAAAGCGGCGACTATCCTCTCCAGGGAGCCGTAATGATCCAGGTGATCCCCCTCAATATTAGTGAGCAGGGCTATCTCTGGCTCCAACCATAAAAAAGAACCATCGCTCTCATCGGCCTCGGCGACTAAAAAAGGACCCCTGCCAAGTAGCGTATTACCCGCAAACTCCCGCACATAGCCGCCAATAACGGCCGCCGGGTCCAGACCGCCCTCCTGGAGGGCCAGGGCCACCAGGGTTGAAGTCGTGGTTTTGCCATGGGCCCCGGCCACAGCGATGCCCCGCCGCTCGTTGAAGAGCCGGGCGAGTAATTCCCCCCGCCTAATGACGGGTAAGCCCCGCTGCTGGGCAGCCCTTACTTCCGGGTTATCAGGCGGTATGGCCGAAGAGATCACCACCTCCTGCACCCCGGGAGCTAAATTGTCCGCCTTATGTTCATGGTAGATAACTGCACCCTGAGTCTCCAACTGCCGGGTAAATCTATTCTCTTTGGGGTCCGAGCCTGATACCCGGTAACCCTGGACCAGCAAAAGCTGGGCCAGACCGCTCATGCCCACCCCGCCAATACCGACGAAGTGGGTCCAACCCCCTGCTCCCAAGTCTGTCATCTCCTTCCAGTGGAGCACCCTTACCTTCCTGACGGCTACATTTGCATCATATGCACAGCAGGCCTGGCAGGTGCCTGGGCCCCAGGACCCAGGGCCTCACCCCCTGCCCTGCCCAAAGAGCAACCAGGATCAGGCTTGTCTCCCTGTGGCCGGCTAAAGGGCCGGCCCTGCCAGCACCTTAAACAGGACCTGCAAGATATCCTCCAGGGCGTGGGGCCGACCCATCCCTGCCGCCGCCCTGGCCATAGCCTGCAGGCGGCCGCGATCAGCCAGGAGCTCGTTGAGGACCTGGTGCAGACGCCCGCCCTTTAACTCCCGGTCCGGGATCAGGACGGCCGCCCCCTTCCTGGCTACGGCGCGGGCGTTATACTCCTGGTGGTTAGCCGCAGCGTAGGGATAGGGGATCAAGATTGATGGCAGGCCCCGGGCCAGGATTTCCGCCAAAAAAGAAGCCCCTGCCCGCCCGATTACCAGGTCAGCCGCAGCCAGGGCATACTCCATATCATAAATATAGGGTTTGATGGTAATATTGCCATATTTGTCCACATCTATTCCCATCTCCCGGACCTGCTGGAGGTAGGCGTCAAAGCCCTGCCGCCCCGTTACCAGGAGGATCCTGACCCTGCCATCCCCGGCCCTGGCCTTTAGGGTGGGCAGCATAGCCTGGTTGATACTCCTGGCCCCCTGGCTGCCACCGGTGACTACAACCAGCAACTGGTCTTCCTTCAAGCCCAGTTGCTGGCGGCTGGCCTGGCGATCAGCCTGGAGGATTTCCGGCCGTACCGGCAAGCCGGTAGTTAGCAGCCGGGCGCGGCGGGGAAAACGGCTGGCCGCTTCGGGGAAGGTCAAGCAGATAGCCTTGGCCCTGCTGGCCAGCAAACGGTTGGTCAGGCCCGGGAAAGCGTTTTGCTCATGGAGGACTACCGGGATCCCCAGCAGGACCGCGGCCAGGCAGACCGGGCCACTGACATAGCCCCCGGTCCCTACTACCAGGTCAGGCCGAAAACGCCGGAGCAGGAGCCAAGCTTCCCCCAGGCCCTGGGCCATCCTGGCCAGGGCAGGTACGTTTTTCCATACCTGCCTTCGCTCCAGACCTGTAACGGTGATAGTAGCCAGGGGCAGGCCGGCCCGGGGGACCACATCAGCTTCCAGCCCCCTGGCAGTGCCGATATATAAAAGCTCTACTCCGGGCCGGGCCTGCTGCAGGCCACGGGCAATGGCCAGGGCGGGGTAGACGTGGCCACCCGTACCCCCGCCAGTAATAGTTACGCGCAAAACGAGGTCACCTCTATCCTAACTACCAGCGTAACGGGAGATATTGAGCAGGATGCCGATCCCCAGCAGGGAAAAGATCAGGGAAGAGCCGCCGTAACTAACCAGGGGCAGGGTAATCCCCGTGACCGGCAGCAATCCAGTGACCACCCCCATGTTGATCAGGGCCTGGATGGTCAGCATGATGGTCAGCCCGGCAGCCAGGAGGCTGCCAAAGGCATCCGGGGCCTTAAAAGCGGTGTGGATGCCCCGCCAGACCAGGATTAAGAACATGATGGTTACCAGGGCGGCGCCGATAAAGCCCAGCTCTTCACTGATGATAGCAAAAATAAAGTCCGTGTGGTTTTCCGGGAGATAGTACAGTTTCTGGCGGCCCTGGCCCAGGCCGGTGCCAAAGAGACCGCCGGAACCGACAGCCATCAGGGACTGGATAGTCTGCCAGCCGTTCCCGCGGGGGTCGGCCCAGGGGTCCAGGAAGGCCGTGAAGCGCGCCATACGGTAAGGGGCGATGACAATGGCCAGGGCCACGGCCGCGACGCCCAGTAAGGCCAGGAGAGCCAGGTGGCGCCTGTCGGCCCCGGCCACCGCCAGCATCAGGTAGGTAGTACCGGCTATGGCTACCGCTGTCCCCAGGTCGGGCTGGGCCAGGATCAGGAGGCAAACCCCGGCCATCAGGGCCAGGTACGGCCCTATCCCCGGCAGCAGGGACTGCAAGCGCTGGCGGTTCTGGGAGAGGCTGGCCGCCAGGAAGATTACCATGGCCAGTTTCATGGTCTCCGAGGGCTGGAAGGCCAGGGACCCTATCCCCAGCCAGCGGGCCGAACCCCGGGAGGCGGTGCCGATAATCAAGACCAGGACCAGGAGGGCGACGGCCAGGCCCAGGAAGGGCGCTGCCAGGCGGCGCAGGAGGTTGTAGTCCAGCTGCAGGGCGAAGAACAGGCCCCCCAGGCCCAGGCCGGCCCACATTAGCTGGCGTTTCAGGAAGTAGAAGGCGTCGCCGTAGTTGTAGGAGGAAGTGAGGGCGCTGGCGCTGAAGACCATGATAATGCTCATCCCTAAAAGGAGCAGCGCCGGTAACAGGATCCAGAAATCAATGGGGCCGGCTCTACGGCGCATACGGCTACCCCCTCTGAAAATAGATGTGGGAAGTGGGAGGTGAGATGTGGGAGGATGTGCCTTAAGCGGCGGCAGCGGTTACCTCCCCTCGCCTCTCCTGTTACTGGCCGCCTGCCAGTTGCCGGACCAGGCCCTTGAAGAGTTCGCCCCGTTCCTCGTAGTTCTTAAACATATCCCAGCTGGCGCAGGCCGGGGAAAGCATGACTATATCCCCCGGTACGGCCGCCCGGGCTGCTTCCCGGACAGCCTCGGCAAAATTGGTGGCCCGGTAGATAGCCTGCAGCCCTGCCCCCCTGGCGGCCTGCTCCAGATCTGCGGCGGCTTCGCCCACCAGGACCAGGTACTTGACCCGGCCCACCATTTTCTGGGCCAGCAGGGTAAAATCGCTGCCCTTATTCCTACCCCCGGCAATAAGGACCAGGGGGTTGGGGTAAGCCTCCAGGGCCTTCATGGTGGCTTCGGGGTTAGTCCCTTTGGAGTCGTTGATATAGGTGACCCCCTCCACCTCGGCTACCCACTCCAGGCGGTGGGCCACGCCGGGGAAGGTTTTCAGGGTGGCCACCAGCTTTGCCGGTGTTACCCCCAGGGCCAGGGCTACCAGGGAGGCGGCCAGGCAGTTCTCCAGGTTGTGGCTGCCCTTTAAGGAAAGCTCCTGCCGGTGGCAGAGCCTTACTTCCCCGGAACCCAGGTTACAGTAAATTACATCCCCTTTCAGATAAGCCCCCTGTTCTAGTGGCTGCTGCCGGCTGAAGAATAGTACCCGGCCCCGAGCCTGACTGGCCAGGTCCCGGGTCAAGGGGTCATCATAGTTTAAGACGGCGATATCCCCCGGCTCCTGATAGGCCAGGATACGGCCCTTGGCGGCCTGGTAGCCGTCCAGATCGCCGTGCCGGTCCAGGTGGTCGGGGGTAATATTCAAAATGGCCGCCACCTGCGGGCGGAAGGAAGCTATCGCTTCCAGCTGGAAGCTGCTCACCTCGCAGACCACAAAGCCTCCTGGCTGCACCTCACCCAGCTCTTCTACCAGGGGCGTACCGATATTGCCCCCTATCACCACCGGCAGGCCCGCATCCTTGAGGATCTGGCCGCACAGGGCCGTGGTAGTAGTCTTGCCGTTGGTTCCCGTAATGGCCGCGATCTTAACCTCCGGCGGCAACAAACGGTAGGCCAGTTCCAGCTCGCTCCAAACGGGGATACCCAGCTGTCGCGCCGCGGTCAGGGGCGGCTCCCAGGCCGGCACGCCGGGGCTAGTTATGACCAGCTGGGGTTTAAGACGGTCAACCTCAGGGTACCGTCCCAGGAGAAGCTCCACCCCGGCCTGCCCCAGGGGTGCTAGCCCTTCCCCGGCCAGCTGCTGCCGGTCACAGGCGGTAACCCTGGCTCCCAGGCGGGCCAGCTCGGCCGCCGCCGCGCGGCCGCTCTTACCTAGGCCCACGATCAGTACGTTCTTTCCCTGCCAGGACATCTCTTTACCTTCTTCCTAAACCACTTTCAAACAGTCAAAAAATATAGTCCCGCCACGGCCAGGATGATAGCCAGAACCCAAAAAAGGAGCACAACCCTGGCCTCCGGCCAGCCGGACAATTCAAAGTGATGGTGCAGGGGGCTCATACGGAAAAGGCGCCGCCCGGTTAGGCGAAAGGAGGCAACCTGCAAAATCACCGAGAGGACCTCCAGGACGTAAACCCCGCCTATGATGGGTAAAACCAGCTCGGTCCGGGTTATAATGGCCAGAAAGCCAATGGCCGCCCCCAGGGCCAGGGAACCAGTGTCGCCCATAAAAACCTTCGCTGGATGAAAATTATACGCTAAAAAACCCAGACATCCTCCTGCCAGCGCCGCGGCAAATACTGCCATCTCCCTCAGGCCGCTGACCAGGGCTATGAGGGCGTAGGCCAGGGCCACCCAGAGGGTAATGCCGCTTGCCAGGCCATCCAGCCCGTCCGTCAGGTTGACGGCATTGCTGGCCGCTACCAGGATCAGGGCGGCCAGCAAGGGATAAGCCGGGCCCAGGTCCAGGGAAAGGCCGGTCAAGGGTACCTGGACGACGCTGCCCCGGCCCAACCAGAGCATGGCCGCCACCCCGGCTACCAACCCCAGGAAGACCTGCCCGCCCAGCTTCTGGCGGGCGTACAGGCCCAGAGGACGGTGCAGAACCACTTTTAATCCGTCATCAGCCAGGCCGATCAGGGCATAACCCCAGGTCAGGATCAGGGCGGACAACAATACCGGCGTCGGTGGGGCCAGGGCCAGGGAGGCCAGGGTTGAACCTATCAAAAATAGGATGCCCCCCATGGTCGGGGTGCCGCTTTTGGCCAGGTGGCTGCGGGGGCCGTCGTTTCTGACCATCTGGCCGGCCTTCAGCCGCCGCAAGAGGGCGATCACCACCGGCCCCAGGATCAGGGTGATCAGCGCCGCCAGGCCCAGGGCCTGCCAGGCCTCATTCATTGCTTTGTGCCTCCCAGACAGCCAGGACCTTTTCCATACCCGTCAGGCGCGAGCCCTTAAAAAGGACTACATCCCCGGCCCCCAGGTCCCCCAGGTGTTGGGCCGCCTCTTGGTGGCCGGCGCAACAAAAGACCTGATCGGTAGGCATCCCGGCCTCGATAGCCCCGGCCGCTATTTCCCGCGCCAGTTCCCCCACGGTAATCAAGCGGCCCAGGCCCACCCCGGCGGCCACCCGGCCCACCTCCCGGTGCAGGGCCGGCCCGGCCGGGCCCAGCTCCCGCATCTCTCCCAGGACAGCCACCCTGCGGCCCGGCAGGGTGGCCAGGGCCTGGAGGGCCGCCTGCATGGACTCCGGGTTGGCGTTGTAGGCGTCGTTAAAGACCAGGCAGCCCCCGGGCCCGGGCCGCAACTCCTGGCGCAGGTTTTCTGCCGGCCACCGGGCCAGCCCGGCGGCCATAGCCTCCGGGTCCAGGCCCAGGGCGTAACCCGTAGCCAGGGCGGCCAGGGCGTCGTATACGTTATGCCGGCCCGGTACCGGTACCTGCAGCCGGACCCGGGCGCCGGGGAAAACGGCGGTAAAGGCCGTGCCCTGTGCCCCTAAACTGGTAATCTCCCGGGCCGCTACCTCTACCTGGCCCTCCAGGCCATAAAACACCCCCCGGCAGGGGGAAGTCGCTGCCAGTTTACGGCACCAGGCATCGTCCCCGTTCAAGATAGCCACTCCATCCGGGGGCAGGGCCGCCAGGAGTTCCCCCTTGGCGGCAGCAATGGCCGCCACCGAGCCCAGGCGTTCAAGGTGCGCTGTGCCGATATTGGTAATAACACCTGCTGTGGGCCGGGCCAGGGCGCAGAGGGCAGCTATTTCGCCGGGACCCCGCATGGCCATCTCTACCACGGCGGCCTGATGTACCGGCGCCAGGCTGAGCAGGGTCAGGGGCAGGCCAATCTCATTATTGAAATTACCCGGCGTCTTTACGACCTCCATCCGCGAACCCAGGACAGCGGCCACCAGGTTTTTAGTCGTGGTCTTACCGCTGGAGCCGGTCACGGCCACCAGGGGGCCATGAAAATGGCGCCGCCGGTGGTAGGCAGCCAGCTGCTGCAGGGCCTGCAAAGTATTATCTACCTGGATTAAGGCCTGTTCCGGACGCCGGGCAGCGGTCACCGCCGGGGAAAAGCGTTCCCCCATGGCTACCGCTGCCCCTGCGGCCAGGGCGGCCCCCAGAAAATCGTGGCCGTCAAAGCGCTCTCCCCGCAGGGCGATAAAGGCCATCCCCGGCTCCAGCACCCGGCTGTCGGTGCTGACCCCCTTGACCGGGGTAGCCGCTGCCCCCCCAACCAGCCGGCCATGGACGGCGGCGCATATCTCTCCCGCCGTGGCAACTAGCACGATGACCCCTCCCTTTCCCTGGCAACCCCCTGGCCCGTGTACCCCAGGCCCTGTAATTCCTCCCGGGCCACCCGGCGGTCATCGAAGGGCAGGGTCTGCCCCTTCACGATCTGGTAGGTTTCATGGCCCTTGCCGGCAATGACCACCATATCCCCCGACTGGGCCTCGGCCAGGGCCGCGGCGATGGCCTGGCGCCGGTCGGGCAGCACCCGGTAAAGGGCGCCGGGTACTTGCTCTACACCAGGGAGGATATCCGCGATAATGGCCTCCGGTTCTTCGTCCCGCGGGTTATCGGAGGTTATAATACAGTAATCGCTCAAGCGGGCGGCAACCTGGCCCATCAGGGGGCGTTTGCCCCGGTCGCGGTTGCCGCCGCAGCCAAAGACTGTAATCAGGCGACCCCCGGTTACCTGGCGGGCTGTGGCCAGGACATTCTCCAGGCCATCAGGGGTGTGGGCGTAGTCGACAACAACGGTAAAAGGCTGCCCCTGGTCTACGCGCTCCAGGCGACCGGGCACCCCCCTGATCGCCCCCAGGGTATTGAGGGCCTGCTGAGGGTCAAGGCCCTCCTCCAGGGCAACGGTAAAGGCCGCCAGGGCGTTGTAGATATTAAAGCGGCCGGTGATCCGGAGCCTCAGTTCCGCCTCGCCCCGGGGCCAGCTCACCCGGCAGGTAGCTCCCCCGGCTACCAGGTTTATATCCCGGGCCCGCACCTGGCACCCCGGACTGCAGCCGTAGGTAATAACCGGCACCCTGGTCAGGGCCGGCAAGCGCCTCCCCCATGGGTCATCGCCGTTAATAACAGCGTATTGCCGTCCTGCCTTTACCCCCCGGCCCAGGTCTTGAAAAAGCCGGGCCTTGCAGGCGAAATACGCCTCCATATCCCGGTGGAAATCCAGGTGATCCTGGGTCAGGTTGGTAAAGACGGCCACGTCAAATTCCGCCCCTGCCAACCGGTGCAGGGCCAGGGCGTGGGAGGATACCTCCATGACCGCCCCTGTCGCCCCCAGGCCAACCAGCTGGTGCAGGAGGGCCTGCAGGTCCAGGGCTTCCGGGGTGGTGCGCTCCGCCGGCAGAACCTGATCCCCCAGGCGATTGCCGATGGTGCCCAGGCAGCCCGTGGGCCGGCCGGCGCCTTCCAGCACAGCCTGGATGAGATGGGTGGTGGTGGTCTTGCCGTTGGTTCCCGTTACCCCCATGAGGCGTAAGCGGCGGCTCGGGTAACCGTAAAAACGAGCCGCCAGCAAGCCCAGGGCCCGGCGGCTATCCTGAACCCGCGCCCAGGCCACCCCCGGCGGCAGGGGCACCATATCCTCCAGGACGACGGCGACAGCCCCCCGCGCCACAGCGTCTTTGATATACAGGTGACCGTCGGTTTGGAAACCCTTAATGGCTACAAAAAGAAAACCAGGTCCCACCCGGCGGGAATCATAGTGGAGCCCGGCCAGGGCGACCTGCTGGTCGCCGCCCCGTTCCACAGTCATATCTAATCCTGCCAGCAGTTCTGCCAGAGTCACTACCAGGTGTTCCTCCTCTATACGCCTAGCCGTTTTTAGCTATATTTTTGCCAACCGTTAGCAATTTAACCTTGTAATGGTTAACCCGGCGTCAGACGCCGGGCTGCAGGCTAAGGTCCCAGGACCTCCAGGGAGGGTTCCAGGAACTTGACCTTGACTTTTGTTCCCGGGGTAACCACCGTCCCCGGACCGGGGTCCTGGCCGGTCGCCTGGCCGGTTCCCTCCGGTACCAGGCCCAGGCCATAGGCCTCCAGGATCTTGGCCGCGTCGGTAACCCGCAGGCCGGCAATATCCGGTACCCGCGGCTTGCCGGGATCACCCTGCAGGAACAGGATTACATGGGTCCCCGCCGGTACCACAGCGCCTCCGCCGGGCACCTGGGCGATGACCTGCCCTGCGCTGCCCTCCACCCGTACCGACAGGCCCGCCTTTTCTATTACCGCCCGGGCCGCCGCCAGGTCCTGGCCGACGACATTGGGTACGGTAACTGCCGCCGGGGGTTTTTCCCGGTCTTTCTGGTTGCTGTCATACTGGGGCGGTATTTTAAGGTAATGCAGGGCATCGGCTACCACCCGCTGGAAAATGGGGGCCGCTAAGGTCCCACCATAATAAGGATATCCTTTAGGCTCGTCTATGGTTACCAGGGCCACCAGGCGGGGGTCATTCACCGGGGCAAAACCGACAAAGGATGCTACATACTTACCCTCCATATAACCACCCGGGCCTGCCTTCTGGGCCGTACCCGTCTTCCCCCCTACCCGGTAGCCGGGGATGTAGGCGTTACGCCCCGTTCCTTCGCTCACCACCCGCTCCAGCATTTCCCCCACCAGCCTGGCCGTGGCCGGGGAAACAACCCGGCGGACTACCTCCGGCTTGATCTCCTTAATTACGTTCCCCTTATTGTCCAGGATGGCCTGCACCAGGTGGGGGTGCATAAGCTGGCCCCCATTGGCTACTGCGGCCACCGCTGTGATGAGCTGCAGGGGGGTCACGGCGATACCCTGGCCAATACCAATAGTAGCGATGTTAATCGGTTTGAGTTCGTTCTCCGGGATCAGCAGTCCCGTGCCCTCCCCGGTCAAATCGATCCCGGTGGGCTGGCCAAAACCAAAGGCTTTAATATAGTCATAAAAAAGGCCGGCTTTTTTTTCTTCCAGGCGCAGGGCTGTCTGGACAAAGACCGGGTTACA
>JASUSX010000018.1 GCA_030445875.1 Clostridia bacterium | reverse complement strand
TCAGAGATCTATGAGCTGCCCGACGGCACCCTGACGACAGTTGTAGAATTCTCCGTAACCCGCCTGTTTGACGAGGAGGAAAAGAGGATCATCACCCGTATCTTCCGGGAAATGTACGGGCAAAGGTAGGAGGTCCAGGCTGGCGCTAGCTGAAAGCAATACCCGCACCGGTTAAAACCGCGACCAGCAGCGGTTCCCAAAAGAGGGTTGTTTTTCAGTCCTGTTAGGTTATAATGGAAAAGAAAATAATCCGGGGAGGTTATCCTCCATGATTTTAGGTAAACATTTTACCCTGGAACCCAGTGGTCTTTTAACCTTTGCCGCCGGTGTACTGGCCCCGGCGCCGGATATCCGGCGCCTGGCCGATGCCCTGCCTGTACTCTATGCCGAGGTCCAACCCAGCGATCGTCCCCTCTATTATATGTACCGGGGCGTCTGCCTGGAAAAGGATAAGGAATTATTCCCGCAACACGATATCCGCTACGACATAACCGTTATCCTGCCGGGCACCATAGGGAAAGAGTATATTAAAACCGTGGGCCACTTTCACCCCCTGAAACCCCACTCATCTGAGACTTATCCCGAGTACTACGAGGTCCTCGATGGGGAAGCCATTTACCTGTTGCAAAAAAATAACCGTAGCGGTGAAGTGGAAGAAATTATGGCTGTAGAAGCCAAGAAGGGAGACAAGGTCTTTATCCCCCCCGCCTATGGCCATATAACCATCAATCCCGGCAACCGCCCCCTGGTGATGGCCAATCTTATCGAAAGCCATTTTGCTTCCCTTTATGGCCCCTTCCGCGAAAAACGCGGCGCTGCCTACTACTACCTGGAGGGCGAAGATGGTAAGGGTGACTTTGTCAAGAATACCCGCTACCAGAACTCGGTGGCCCTGAAGATGGTGGCCGCCCCTAACCTCAGCCAGCCCGTTAATGCGGTAAAGAATAAATCATTGTACGAAGCCTTTGTAGCCGAACCGGAAGCCTTCCGGATTCTGAAATAGGCATGAAAGAAAGCCCCCGGCATTTACCCTGGCCGGGGGTCTTTTTATAGCCACTCCTGGGCAGCCGTTTGCCCTTTCACCACGTTAAGGCCCTTTCGATCTCCTGGCGTACCCAGGGATCGGTCTCCCTGCGGCGGGCTTTTGCCAGGGCCAGCCGCCCGGCCGGCCCCAGGCGGCCCATGGCCCAGGCAGCATGACCACGTAATACTACCGATGGGGAACCCAGGGCCACATGCAGGGCTGGAACAGCCCCGGGATCGCCCAGGTTGCCCAGGGCGATAGCGGCATTACGCTGCAGTACCGTCTTCCCCCGCCAGGCCAGGGCTGTAGAGCCAAAAGCGTGCTTGAACTGCTCATTATCCATTGTAAGGATTGTGGTCAAGCCCGGCGTGGCCAGGGCAGGGCTGCCACCTGGAGAGCTCACCTTTTCCGGCTGCAGTTCTCTGCGCTGGACTGCTTTGCTGGCCGCCCTTTCCTTCTCCTGCCGGTTGGCGGGGCATACCTCCTGGCAGGTATCGCAACCCCAGATATATGGCCCGAACAAGGAACGCAACTCCACAGGAATTACCCCCCGCTTCTGGGTCAGGTAGGACAGGCAGCGTCCCGGTTCCAGGCGGCCAGGGGCGACTAATGCCCCCGTCGGGCAGGCCGCCAGGCAACTGCCGCAACCTTCACAGGTGGCAGGTTTCAGGGGTCGGCCGGGTTCCAGGTCCAGATCGGTGACTACCAGGCCCAGGGCAGCGCCTGTCCCCAGGCCGGGGATGATCAGGTGGCAGCTGGCGCCATAATAGCCCAGGCCGGCGAGATAGGCCGCCTCCCTTTCCAGCAAGGGGCCGCTATCCACCTGGACTACGGCCAGGGAAGCCCCGGCCCGGTACAGCACCCCGGCCAGGTCCCGCAGGTGTCCCTGCAACTCGCCGTGATAATCAGGGCCCAGGGCGTAACGGGCCACCCGGCCCCTTCCCGGGCCCGGCGGCCCGGCCGCTTCCGGGTGAGGGCTGGCCGCCACCACCAGGGAGCGGGCTCCAGGGTACAGGACGCCGGGCCGGCAGCGTTCCTCCAGGCTGCCGGCGGCAAAGGGCGTGGTGAGGCCTCGTTCCGCCCGCCATTTTAATGCCGCCTCACCCCGGGTAAAGGGCCCGGCCGGGGCAATGCCTAGCAGCAGGCCCCGCCTGGCGGCCCAGCTTTGTAGTTGTCCACTCGCTAGCATACCCCGGTCCCCTCTTCCCGGTATTCACATAGTCCACCATTCACTGGGGGAAGGCGCTGGCCCCCCAAGGGGATCTCCCTCTAGTAATCTTCGTCCGAGGCTTCCAGGCGCAGGCACTTATCCGGGCCACAGTTAAAACCGCAAACCGGGCAGATACTATCGCTGCCAGGGTTTACCTTGAAGGTATTGCCACAGCGGCTGCAGCGATAGCTTAAAGGAGCATTATCGGCACCCATTGCCATCCCTCCTTCATTTCTTCACTTTATTATCTCACGGTAAAGTTTACCTTATAAGCAGGATTCCACTGTCTTAGAAAGAACTATTACCACTAAAATGGAGGTGAAAGCATGGGCGATGCCATCTTTGTCCAGCGTTCCGGCTACCTTGGGGTGGGCATTGTCGCCCGCTGCGGCGTTTTGACCCTCGCCCAACTGGCCGGACTGGCAGAACTGGCCCGAGTCGTCGAATGTCAGTACTGCAAAATGACCACCCGCCAGACGTTAATCTTTATTATACCGGAAACCCGGCTGGAGGATCTACGGGCCGGCGTAGCGGCCCTTGGTTTAAGGGTGGGGGTTTTTGGTGAAATTGTCCGTAATGTCAAGGCCTGCGCCGGCAATAAAGACCTCTGCCAGCGCTCGTTAAGTGATGTCTTTGCCCTGGGCGGCGAACTCCAGGATCGGTTCATGAACCGGCCCACCCCCTGCGACTTTAAGATCGCCCTGGCCGGTTGTCACCGGGGCTGTACCGACCCCCTCTGTGCTGATTATGGCGTCATCGCCACCGGCAGCGATACCTATGAGGTTTACCTGGGCGGCCGCGGCGGCAGCCGCAAACCCGTCCACGCCAGCCGGATAGCCGACAGAATAAACGGCGCCGGGGTTATCGACCTTCTAGCTTTTATCCTGGATCGTTATGACGCCCTGGCCGAGCCCCGGGAGCGTCTCTGTAACACCATCAAGCGTTCAGGGTTAGAAGCTTTCCTGCCTCCAGACGATTTCTTTAATCCCTACCGTTCGAAGGAAGAAGAAAACGATTTCCTCACCTTCGCCGGGCTTTAAGATGGGAGGTAGTTAAGGTGACTGCCCGCAATGTTGACCTTAATAAGATTCGAGTTTTTATTGACCGCTGCTGTAAGACCGAGGCCGAATGTGGCACCTGCAATAAAGCCCACTGCCTGATCGGTTTCGCCCAGACAGCCCTGGCCTATGCCCGGCAAAAAAACACCACCCGTATCCCCCGGGGGCATGAATTTGTCCCCCATGATGACTTCCGGGTTTATTACCAGCAGGACCTGATTGAGGCCCTGGCCGAGGTCCTGCTCCAGTGCCAGAACTGCCGCGATAACCACGAGGAAGAGTGTGTCATCAACGTCACCCGTCGCTCCCTGGAACTCGCCCTCCTGGGGGAAAACTTTGACTACGAGGGCAGCGTTTCCGCCTACCTGATGCAGGCCGGCCGCCACAACCCGGAAACTGGTGGCAGGCTACTCCAGGCTTACCAGGAACGAAAGAAAACGTAAAGTGAAAAGCCACCGGTCCTTTATCAGCCGGTGGCTTTATAAATAGTACCAGTGCTACCCTAAGAGGCGCGGTGGCTGTTGCGTTTGAGGACCGCTGGCATGACATCAAAAAACAGTTCCACCAGGCGGGGGTCAAACTGCTTCCCGGCTCCTTCCGCTAGCTCCTGGATACCGCTCTGCAGGTTCTTAGAGTACTGGTAAGCCCGGGAAGAAGTCATTGCATCAAAGGAATCAGCCAGGGCAATAATCCGGGCACCCAGGGGGATCTCGTTGTTTGTCAAACCGTAGTAACCGCACCCATCCCAGCGCTCGTGGTGATAGGCAACCAGGGGTGCAATGACCTCCAAATTATTATTGTTGGCCAGGATCTGGACACCGAATTCCGGGTGCCGGCGCATTACCTCCCACTCCGCCGTTGTCAGGCGGGCAGCCTTGTGCAGAATAGATGTCCGTATCCGGGCTTTACCGATATCGTGTAACAAGCCCCCCAGGGTGATAATAGTTACTTCATCCTGCTGCAGCCCCAGTCCTTCCGCCAGGGCACGAGCCAGGTTACCAACATTACAGGAATGTTGGTAAGTCGTCAATCTGTGTTTACGCAGGCGATCCAGTAAAACACCGACCTCTGGGGCCACTGACACCCGGACCACTCCTCTTCCCGCCAATTACCATTTTACCCGAAAAATTGACAGGCCTCAAGTTGCTTGCCAGGAAATGTACCCCTGAATTTGACACTTTTAATGCTTTTCCTGCAAGTTTTCCTGTTTCCCCGCCGGGCAAGAATTACGAACCCTGTTCCCGGGCCTTGAGCAGTTTCTTCAAAACCTTGCCTGTAGGGCTTTTGGGCAACTCTGGTACCAACTCAAACAAGCGCGGGATCTTAAAGAGGGCCACATGCTCCTTCAAGAATTCCTGTAATTGACGCCGATCGACTATTGCCCCTTCCCTGGCCACAATAAAGGCCTTTACCGTCTCGCCCTTCACCGGGTCGCCGACGCCGACCACCGCCGCCTCGAGAACGTCCGGGTGGGTCAGGAGGACCTCTTCTACTTCGCGGGGATAGACATTAAAACCGCCCAGGATGATCATATCTTTTTTGCGGTCAACAACGTAGAAATAGCCGTCCTCGTCCTGGCGGACCAGGTCGCCGGTATGGAGCCACCCGTTCCTCAAGGTGGCTGCCGTTTCTTCCGGCTGGTTGTAATAGCCAGCCATGACGTTAGGGCCGCGCACCACCAGTTCCCCCACCTCACCCGGTGGGACTTCCTGGTCGTTATCATCCACCACCTTCACTTCCATCCCCGGCAGGGGAAGACCAATGGAGCCAGGTTTACGCACGCCATCCAGGGGGTTCAGGCAGACCACCGGCGCCGCCTCTGAAAGGCCATAACCTTCCACCAGAGGGAAGGCAAATTTGGCTTCAAAGCCACGCTGGATCTCCGCTGCCAGGGGTGCGCCACCGGAAATGGCCAGCTTCAGAGCCTTGAACTGGCCTTCTTCTGCCAGGCGCCAGAGGATGGCGTACATGGACGGTACGCCGCAAAAGACGGTGATATCTTCTTCTGCCAGGGTTTTCAGGGTATCTTTGGGCTGGAAGGCTTCTTTGATAGTAATGGTGCTCCCCAGGTACAGGGGCAGGAGGACACTGGTAGCCCAGGCAAAGCTATGAAACATTGGCAGGACGCAGAGGAAATTGTCTTGCGGCCCCAGGTCGGAAACGGCATCCATGGCCTCCACATCAGCCAGGAAATTCTTGTGGCTCAACATGGCCCCTTTGGGCCGGCCGGTGGTACCGGAGGTATAAAGGAAAACGCAGACATCCTCTGCCACCATGGCTGCCGGCGCTGCCGGTGGGGCGGCCTGCACCCGGGCTTCCGTGGCCTGGTCCAGGACAACTACCCTTTTTAAGCCCAGGGCTGCTACTTGTTCCGGGGCCAGGCGCAACCGCTCCAGGATGGCCGGGTGGATTATCAGGGTGCTGCAGGCTGCGTCTTTGACTATAAAGGCGATTTCCTCCTGGGTTAACATTAAATTCAGGGGCACGACAATTGCCCCCGCCTGCATGGCTCCCAGGTAGCTGTAAATAAATTCCGGGCAGTTGGAGGAACAGATAGCCACCCTTTCACGGGGTTTGACGCCCATCTGCTGCAACAAGCTGGCGTAGGCGTCGATCTGCCGGACGAGCTCAGCGTATGTCACCTTTTTACCATTGTAGGATAAAGCCGGTTGGTTAGATAAATCCTGGTGTCGCTGCGGTAGTTGCCAGAGTAACATAAACCACGTCTGACCTCCCTCTACAGGTATATTGCCGCAAATTTAAGTTTGATCCTTTTAATGCTACATTAAAAATTAATTCCTCGCAGAAGCAATTTTTCCTGCCGCGGAAGGATTATTTGATCTCTCGCCGGTCGATAATTTTAACAAACCCGGGACCTCTACCTGGCTTAATTTGTTTATAGCAAACATACGTACCCGACAGTTTATGACGGTATAAACAGTTATAATTTATCCTGTTAATATGCAGGTTCTGGTAAATAATTGTCGAATAACCACTCAAGGTATATTTTAGCACAATAACGGGTGATGCCAAATGGAAACCTTCCAGGCCCATAGCCAAAATAATAACGGTAAAGAACAACTACTAGCCGACCATCTCCGGAACGTCGCCAACCTGGCCCGGAATTTCGCCTCCAGGCTCACAGCGCCGGATTTGGGTTACTGGGCCGGCTTCTGGCATGACCTGGGGAAATTCCACCCGGAGTTCCAGGCATACCTGCGGGGCGAGGCTGGCCGTCGCGGCCCCAACCACTCCACTGCCGGTGCCCTGCTGGCAACCAGGTTTTTCGAACCCCTGGCCTTTCTCATTACCGGTCACCACGGGGGGTTACCGGACAGAGCTGAACTAAAGAATCGATTAAAAGATAAAGTACAGAATGATCGTTATATAACCGCTCTACAAAACGCCCGTCAGGTTATCCCCGACCTAGAGCCAGAGCGATTTCCGGGGCAATACCTGCCGGCATTTCTCCAGGAAGGCGAGGATAAAACCCTTAAAAGCCGGCTGGAGTTATTCCTGCGCCTCCTTTATAGCGCCCTTACTGATGCCGACTTTCTGGATACTGAAAGGCATTTTCAACCCCGGCTGGCAACCCAACGGGAAAGCGAAGTCAAACTGGCCAAACTGTGGTCAATGCTGGACGCCGACCAGCAACGGCTTATGGCTAAATGTTCCGGTTACGTCAACCAGATACGGCAGGAGATCTACCACCACTGCTATGTGAAGGCCGGCCTGCTCCCGGGTTTCTTCTCCCTGACCGTTCCTACCGGCGGTGGTAAAACCCGTTCGGGAATGGCCTTCGCCCTGCGTCACGCCCTGCGCTACGCCAAACAGAGGGTTATTGTAGCCATACCCTACACCAGCATCATCGAACAAACGGCTGATGTCTACAGGGGGATTTTCGGCGCCGATTGTGTCCTGGAACACCATAGTACTGTATCTCCCCCGGCAGACCCTGAAAATCCTTCTCCAGAAGAACTGTGGGCACGCCTGGCCAGCGAAAATTGGAATGCACCCCTCATCGTGACTACCACCGTCCAGCTTTTTGAAAGCCTGTTCGCCAATAATAGTAGCAGTTGCCGCAAGCTCCATAATATCGCCGGTAGCGTCATTATACTTGATGAGGTACAAACCCTGCCGGTCAACCTCCTGGAACCCATCCTGGACGTCCTGAAGCAATTGGTTCAGTTTTACGGCGTATCCGTGGTACTCTGCTCTGCTACCCAACCGGCCCTGGAAGATAGCCCCTTCCTGAGCGGGCTGCCTGATGTAAGGGAGATAATACCCGAACCGCAGAAATACTTTAACATGCTTAACAGGGTTGCTTACCAGTTATCCCCCACTAGTGAAGAATGGACCTGGGAACAGGTGGCCGGGGTATTGCAACAATCACCCCAAGGCATGGCCGTCGTCAATACCAAACAGGACGCCCTGGCCCTTCTTAAGGCCCTGGATGATCCGGAGGCCCTGCATCTTTCTACCTTGCTCTGTGGCGCTCACCGTCGCCAGGTCCTACAGGAGATACGCCGGCGCCTCCAAAACGGCCAGCCCTGCCGCCTGGTCGCCACCCAGGTCGTCGAGGCCGGGGTTGACCTGGACTTCCCCCTGGTTCTCCGTGCCCTGGGCCCCCTAGACAGGATTGTCCAGGCCGCCGGCCGCTGCAACCGCGAAGGACGACTCCAGGTTGGCCGGGTCATTATCTTTAAGCCTGCGGAAGGGCACCTGCCACCTGGGAGCTATAAGACAGGCACGGAGATTGCGGCCATTCTCCTTAATAGCCGTGCTGATTTGAACGACATAACCCTGTACCGCACTTATTTCCAGCGCCTTTACCAGTCGTCCACCCTGGATGCTAAAAACATTCAAGCCAGCCGCTACAGTTTCAACTACCCTGAAGTAGCGCAAAAGTTCCAGATGATTGAGCAACGGGTGACGCCTCTTGTTGTCCGCTACCACAGCGGACCCGGCGACACCCTGGTGGACGAACTACTAAATCAAATCCAGTATCAAAGGTTCAACCGCAACCTTCTGCGGCAACTGCAATCCTATATAGTAAATGTCCAGTCCTATGCCATAACTTCATTACAAAAGGAGGGCCTGGCTCATGAGATATCCCCCGGCTTATATGAATGGCTGGGAAGTTACGACGAAGTTCTTGGCCTGGTAACCACGGCCCGCGACCCGTCCGAACTGGTATTTTAAGTAGCACCCTTTTTCCCATTAATTACAACCCTATCCAGGCCCTCTGCTAGAACTTGGAAAGGATGGTGACAGGGAAAAGATGATGGAAACCGTTGCGATGCAAGCAGTTGAAAAAGCCGGGGTGAACAGCTGGCTGGCGGTCAAAGTCTGGGGTGACCTGGCCTGTTTTACCCGGCCGGAGATGAAGGTGGAGCGGGTTTCCTACCCCGTAATGACACCGTCGGCAGCCAGGGGTATCCTGGAGGCCATCTTCTGGAAGCCGGAGTTTCACTGGCAGGTGCGGCAGATCGAAGTGCTGAAACCAATTCGCTATTTTTCTATCCTGCGCAATGAGGTAAATAACAAAATAGCCGTCTCTACCGCCCGGAGCTGGGCCCAAAACAGCGGCGGTTACTATGCCGATCAGGACCGGGCCCAGCGACATACCCTGGCCCTGCGTGACGTGGCTTATATCATCCGCGCCGAGCAAGTCCTGGCCCCCCATGCCCGGGACATTCACCTCGCCAAGTACCGGGACCAGTTCCGGCGGCGAGTGGAAAGGGGCCAGTGCCATCACAGGCCCTGCCTTGGTTGCCGGGAATTCGCCGCCCACTTCGCTCCAGTGGGCCCTAACGACCGGCCTGTCAGGCACAGCGAGGACCTGGGCCGAATGTTATTTGATCTGCGTTACAGTCCCGGTGGAACTGCCGGTATGCCCGTTTTCTTCAGTGCCCGTCTGGAAGACGGCATCCTTGTAGTCCCGCAGGAACTTTATCAGGAAACAGGAGGTGAAAAAGCATCATGCTCTTAGAAAGCCTGCGAGAATACTCCCACCGCCTCGACCTGCCGCCGGTCATGTACCTGCCGACCCCCATCCGCTGGTTTATCGACCTGGATAGACAGGGAAACCTGCTGGGCTTAGTCTCGGCTACCGGCCCGGAAGCCAGGGGCAAAGGCCGGGATCGGGGTAAAATAATATATGCCCCCAATATAGTACGTTCCTCCGGGGTTAAGGCAAAGCTACTGGCCGATAAGGCTGACTATGTCCTGGGCCTTGGCGATGAGAAATCTAAGCCGGAACGGGTCAAGGAGTGCCACCAGGCTTTTATCGCCCTGATACACCAGTGCGCCGCAGCCACCAACAATAAATCCGTCCAGGCAGTCCTGCGTTTCCTGGAAAACTGGGAACCGGGAACAGCCCCCCTCCCTGACGATTTTAACCCGGCCGATAATTTAACCTTCAGGGTTGATGGCCATCTGCCGATAGAAGACCCGGACGTACAAAGCTTCTGGGCCGATTATACAAGTCCCCAGGAAGGACAGGCTACTACCTGCCTGCTATGCGGCCAGAAAAAACCTCCTGCTGAACGCCACCCGGTAAAGATTAAAGGCATACCCGGCGGCCAGACATCGGGGATGGCTCTGGTGTCAGCAAATAACGCTGCTTTTGAATCCTACGGTTTAAAGGCCTCCCTCATTGCCCCTATCTGCTACGATTGCGCCGAGCGTTACGGTAAAGCTGCTAATGCCTTAATAGAGAATGACGCCACCCACCTGCGCCTGGGTTCCTGCGTCTACCTCTTCTGGACCCGGGAGCCCAGCAACTTCTCCATTGGCAGTATGCTCTCCGACCCGCAACCGGAGGACATAAAAGCCCTGCTGGCTTCAGTCTATAGCGGCCATCAGGCGGACCTGGAGGACACCAACCCCTTTTATGCCACGGCCCTGGCCAGCAGCGGCGGGCGGGTGGCGGTACGCGACTGGCTGGAGACAACCCTGGGAGATGTTAAACGCAACCTGGGCCGGTACTTCCTGCTCCAACGGCTGGTGGATGCCAATGGCCAGGAGGGGCCGCCCCTGGGGTTATACCCCCTGGCCCTGGCCACCGTCCGGGAGGCCAAAGATCTGCCGCCGACCACGCCAAAGGCGCTGCTCCAGTTGGCCCTCAAAGGAGGCCCCTTGCCCCCCTGGCTCCTCTATGAAGCCTTGAAACGAGCCCGGGCTGAACAGGACCGGCAAAAAATCACCCGGCCCCGGGCCGCCCTGATTAAAATGGTGCTCCTTTCCCAAAAACCATACTTACCGGAGGGATTTACCTTGGAAAAACTTGACTCAACCAATCAAAACCCGGCCTACCTCTGCGGCCGCCTGCTGGCCATCCTGGAGGGTATTCAAAAATCTGCCCTTCCAGGCGTGAAGGCCACCATCGTTGACCGGTTTTACGGCACCGCTTCTACGGCTCCGGCGGCAGTCTTCAGTCGTTTGCTGCGCGGTAGCCAGAGCCACCTGGGAAAGCTGCGCAAGGAAAAAGCCGGTCTCTACTACCGCTGGCAGCAATCTCTGGAAAGAGTCATGGCAGGGCTGACATCCTTCCCTTCAATTTTAACCCTCGAGGAGCAGGGCTACTTTGCCCTGGGCTACTATCACCAACGAGCGGCCAACTGGGAGGGAACTGGCTCCGGGGAAGAAGAGAAGGAAGCACAGGCGTAACAGTAGACCAGCCCATATAAAGCCGATTAACCGCTATCCCCTGAAAATACCTGGCGGTATGAGGCCCTTAACAAGTATAATAATCAACTATGAATAGGGAGGAATTTACGATGACCATTTATACGAATCCCGAGGTACGCCACGATTTTGTCCTCTTATTCGACGTCCGGGACGGCAACCCCAACGGTGACCCTGATGCCGGCAACCTACCACGCCTTGACCCTGAAACCATGCAGGGCCTGGTAACCGATGTCTGCCTCAAGCGAAAAATCCGCGACTGGGTAGATATGACCCGCGGCAGCGAGGCTACCATGAAAATTTACGTCCAGCACCACGGCATTTTAAACGCCCAGCACCAGCGAGCCTATGATGCCCTCGGCGAAAAATCCACAGGTACCAAACAAAACCGGGAAACCATCGATAAAGCCCGGCAGTGGATGTGCCAGAACTTCTATGACATCCGCATGTTTGGCGCCGTCATGACAACCGGCGTCAACTGTGGCCAGGTGCGGGGGCCTATGCAGCTCACCTTTGCCCGCTCCATTGACCCCATCGTTCCTATGGACATCTCCATTACCCGCGTGGCTATCACCCGTAGTGAGGATGCCGCCACCAACGAGGAGGGCGAAGGAGGTAAGGTTACCGAAATGGGCCGTAAAGCCCTGGTACCCTATGGCTTATATCTAGGCTATGGATTTTTTAACCCCCATTTTGCCGCCGATACCGGCGTTAGCGCCGCCGACCTGGAGATATTCTGGGAAGCCCTGCAACGGATGTGGGACGTAGATCGTTCTGCCAGCCGCGGTATGATGGCCTGCCGGGGACTTTACATCTTCAGCCACGAATCCGCCCTGGGTAACGCCCCGGCCGATAGCCTCTTCAAACGTATTAACGTCCAGCGGCGGGAAGGTGTTAAAGCCGCCCGTTCCTTTAACGACTATGAGGTAACCTTAATTGAAGAAGATTTACCTGCCGGCGTAACCCTGACACGGTTAGTTGGGTAGTCATGGAAAGCACTATCCTTCCAGGCTGGGACGATAGGGACATCGTCATGGTTTCGGCTCTGGAGCACTATGCCTACTGCCCCCGCCAGTGTGCCCTTATTCACGTCGAACAGACTTTTTCAGAAAATATGTATACCTTGAAAGGACGCTTCACCCATGAGATAGTAGACACAGAAGGTGCCGTGATAGAGGGTAGAGAGCGCGTCGAGCGTGCCCTGCCCCTCTGGTCCCTGCGCCTGGGCCTTATTGGTAAGGCCGACGTGGTTGAGTTTCACGACGACATCCCCTACCCGGTGGAGTACAAACAGGGACCCCGTCGCAAGCACTGGCATGATGATCTGCAGGTCTGCGCCCAGGCCATGTGTCTGGAAGAAATGACCGGGAAAAAAGTGCCTCGCGGGGCTATCTACCATCATTCCTCCCACCGACGGCGAGAGGTTATATTTGATAGCCGCTTACGGGAACAGGTGGAAGCAACTGTTTTCCATATTCGCCAGATGCAACGCAGTAATACCCTCCCCCCTCCCGTTGCTGATGAGCGTTGCCGGGAGTGTTCCCTGCAGGACTCCTGCCTACCGGAAATAAAGGACAAACAACGGTTGCAAAGGTTGGTTCACGATCTCTTTATCCCTGAGGGTGACACTTGATGCATATCCTGCTCAATACCCTGTACCTGATGACACCGCGTACCATGGTCCGCCTGGATCACGAAACCTTGAAAGTCGAGGTGGAGGGGGAACTAAAGATGCAGGTTCCTTTGCACCACCTAGGTGGCATCGTGTGTTTCGGCGATATCTTCCTTACCCCGGCTTTGATCCGGCGCTGCGCTGAAGATAAGCGTTCGGTAGTCTTCCACGACCACCACGGGCGCTTTAAAGCCCGCGTAGAAGGACCTGTCTCCGGCAACGTCTTCCTGCGCCGCGCCCAGCACGAAGCCCTCTCTGATGTTAAGAAAACCACGGCTATAGCCCGGAATATCATCGCCGGTAAAATCCGCAACACCAGGCAGGTTGTTTTACGCGGTGCCCGGGAAGCCAGTGATGTGGCGGACAAAACAGCCCTCCAGGGGACAGCCAGGGAACTGGATCAAGGCCTGAAGGCCCTGTCGCGCTCCCCCGACCTGGAACAAATCCGGGGTATTGAGGGTAATGCCGCCCGGCACTACTTCGCAACCTTCGATCGTATGGTCAGGTTCAACCGCGCAGCCTTTCAAATCACCCAGCGCAACCGGCGGCCTCCCCTGGATAAGATGAATGCCTTACTATCCTTTATCTATGCCCTATTACTCAACGACTGCTTGAGTGCCGCCGAAGGTGTGGGGCTGGACCCCCAAGTTGGTTACCTGCATGTCTTACGTTCGGGTCGCCCAGCCCTGGCTTTAGATCTAATGGAGGAATTCAGGGCGATACTGGCAGACCGGCTGGCTCTAACTTTAATCAACCGCCGCCAGATAGATGAAGGCAACTTTATTGAGCGCCCCGGCGGGGCCGTCTATATTGATGATAATACTCGTAGAGAGATTGCTATTGCCTACCAGAAACGTAAACAGGAAGAAGTTCTTCATCCTGTGTTAAACAGAAAGGTGCCTCTGGGATTGGTACCCCATATCCAGGCCCGTTTCCTGGCGCGTGTCCTCAGGGGGGACACAGAGGAATATTTACCGTTTATGTACCGGTAATGCAGGTTGGTAAATTCCCTACCGAGGTGTGGGAAAATGTACGTCCTAATTACCTACGACGTTTCAACGGAAACAGAGGAAGGTAAAAAACGTTTACGCAAGGTAGCCCAGGCATGTAAAGATTTCGGCCAGCGCGTTCAGAAGTCAGTCTTTGAATGCGCGGTAAATGAAACCCAGTTTGAGCAGTTAAAACACCGGCTTCTACAGTGTATTGATGAAAAGAGCGATAGCCTGCGAATTTACAGGCTACGGGAACCACCTCATAAATATATCCAGGAATACGGTATCAACCATACCATGGATTTCGACGCTCCCCTAGTTTTGTAAACTCGCGAACGTATAGCAAAGGTTAAAAGGCTGGGAGAATCGCGATGCTTGGAAATCAAGACTTGCCGCAGAGTCAGGTGGTTTTAAGTCCGGTGTTTCAAGGCTTTATAATGAGGATCGCGCAAATTAAAATTATAGAGATTGTCCCGTAACGTTTTTAGCGCGAACTGTTGCGCCCGGCTCCCATGCCGGGCGAGGATTGAAACATGTAGTAATCTGTCTCGAAACCGTCAGCCCGGAGGTTGCGCCCGGCTCCCATGCCGGGCGAGGATTGAAACAAGATCAATGCCTAAGACGGTCATGGCGATTAGCTGTTGCGCCCGGCTCCCATGCCGGGCGAGGATTGAAACAAGTATGCCCGGTTTAAGCTTTTTGACGTCCAGGGTTGCGCCCGGCTCCCATGCCGGGCGAGGATTGAAACTTTAT
>JASUSX010000017.1 GCA_030445875.1 Clostridia bacterium | reverse complement strand
CAGGTAGAAATAGCCCTGCAGTACAACGACGGTTATAACGAACTGATCCTGTCTTATGCTAATAATATCAATACCACCGAGGGCGGCAGCCATGAGGTTGGTTTCAAGACAGCCCTGACCAGGGTAATTAATGATTACGCCCGCAAGTTTAACATCCTGAAGGATAATGACAGCAACCTGGCAGGGGAGGATATTCGCGAGGGCCTGACATCGGTCATTAGTGTCAAGGTCAGGGAGCCCCAGTTTGAGGGCCAGACCAAGACCAAACTGGGCAATACCGAGGTGCGGGGCATTGTCGACGCCCTGGTAGCGGAGCGTTTAAGTGCCTATCTAGAAGAAAACCCCGCTGTTGCCAGAAAAATTGTCGATAAAGCCCTTAATGCCCTGCGGGCGCGGGAAGCGGCGCGCAAAGCCCGGGAACTGACCCGGCGTAAAAACGCCCTGGAGATAACCTCCTTACCCGGCAAGCTGGCGGACTGCACCCATAAAGACCCGGCTATGTCGGAACTCTTCCTGGTCGAAGGGGATTCAGCCGGCGGCTCGGCCAAGCAGGGCCGTGACCGGCGTTTCCAGGCTATATTGCCCCTGCGCGGCAAAATCCTGAACGTCGAGAAGGCGCGCCTGGATAAAATCCTTAACAATGAAGAGATCCGCACCATTATAACCGCCCTGGGGACGGGGATCGGCGATGATTTTAATATCAACAAGGCCCGCTATCATAAGACTATCCTTATGGCTGACGCTGATGTCGACGGTTCCCATATCCGGACGCTGCTGCTTACCTTTTTCTACCGTTACATGCGGCCTCTAATCACGGAGGGGTATATTTATATTGCCCAGCCACCCCTTTATAAGGTATCGCGGGGGAAAAAGGAGCACTACCTTTATAAAGACGATGAGCTGGACAGGTTCTGGCAGGAACATAACGGTGAAAAGTGGGAAGTCCAGCGCTACAAAGGCCTGGGGGAAATGAACGCCGACCAGCTCTGGGAGACCACCATGAACCCTGAGACCCGGACCTTGAAGCGGGTAAACCTGGAGGACGCCATGGAGGCCGACGCCATCTTTAACATCCTGATGGGGGACCGGGTTGAGCCCCGCCGGGAATTTATCCAGCAGCACGCCCACGAAGTGCGTAACCTGGATATCTAAGCAGGAGGCAGGAGGAAGAGGCAGGAAGCAGGAGGTTGGAGACGGGAAACCGGGAGGAACTGTCTACGCCAGTTCCTGATTTGTAAGCCAGCTTACTCCCATTTTTCGTCCTCTCCTGGAACATGCGTAAGGCAGGCAGGTCAGGTTGCCAAGGGGGGTGAGAGGAAGGCCCCCGTTTTTTCTTGGAGCCGGTGTTGTCAGTGGATATTACAATGTAAGGGTTTGCGGAAAGAGAAGGTGATATTGTTTGGCCCTGGAAGGCAGCGGCAAGATCCTGGAAGTCAATCTGGAAGAAGAAATGAAGCGCTCCTACATTGATTACGCCATGAGCGTCATTGTGGGCCGCGCTTTACCCGATGTCCGCGATGGCTTGAAGCCAGTCCACCGGCGTATCCTTTACGCCATGTACGAAGAGGGGTTAACGCCGGATAAGCCCCATAAAAAGTCGGCTGTCGTCGTCGGTACAGTTCTGGCCCGTTACCACCCCCACGGCGACGCTGCCGTCTATGAGACCATGGTCCGCCTGGCCCAGGACTTTGCCTGCCGTTACCCCTTGGTAGACGGCCACGGCAACTTCGGCTCTGTCGACGGTGATTCCCCGGCGGCCATGCGTTATACCGAGGCCCGGCTCTCCAAAATAGCCCTGGCTATGCTGGCCGATATTGATAAAGAGACCGTCGATTTTATTGACAACTACGACGGCAGCCTTAAAGAGCCCGTGGTGCTGCCGGCGCGTATACCCCAGCTTTTGGTCAACGGGTCGTCCGGCATCGCTGTGGGCATGGCCACCAATATCCCGCCCCATAACCTGGGGGAAGTCATAGATGCCCTGGTCTACCTGATCGGGCACCCGGAGGCAGAACTAAAAGACCTTACCCGCATTGTCAAGGGGCCGGACTTTCCCTCCGGCGGCCTGATTATTGGCCGGGAAGGGATTAGAAATGCCTATCGTACCGGTCGGGGCAGCATCAAAATCCGGGCCAAAGCCCAGATCGAAACCTTGAGCAACGGCAAGAGCCAGATTGTCGTCACGGAGATCCCCTACCAGGTCAACAAGGCGCGTCTGGTGGAGACCATAGGGGATCTGGTCCGGGAGAAAAAGATCGACGGCATAGTTGAACTACGGGACGAATCAGACCGGACGGGGATGCGCATCGTCATCGAGCTGCGCCGGGACGTTCAGCCCAGGGTGATTCTAAACCAGCTCTATAAACACACCCAGATGCAGGAGAATTTCGGGGTCATCATGCTGGCCCTGGTGGAGGGGCGGCCGCGGGTCCTTAATTTAAGGGAAATGTTGGTCTTCTACCTGGAACACCAGAAGGAAGTCATTACCCGTCGTACCCGCTATCTCCTGGCCCAGGCCGAAGCCCGGGCCCATATCGTGGCCGGCCTGCGCATTGCTATCCAGTTCCTTGATGAGGTCATCAAGATCATCCGCCAGTCGGCCAATGAGCCGGCAGCCTGCCAGGGCCTGATGGAGCGCTTCAATTTGAGCGATAAACAGGCCAGAGCCATCGTCGACATGCGCCTGGGCCGGCTGACAGCCCTGGAGCGAGAGAAATTAGAGGAAGAATGGGAAGAACTGCAGAAGCGCATTGCTTACCTGAAGGAAGTCCTGGGCGACGAGGCTATGCTCTACGGCATTATAAAGGATGAACTGCTCGAGTATAAAAACAAGTTTGCTGACCCGCGCCGCACCCAGATTGTCCTGGAAGAAGAAAACCTGGAGGTAGAAGACCTGATTGCCAGGGAAGACATCGTCGTCACCCTTACCCGCCGCGGTTATATCAAACGCCAGCCGGTTGATACCTACCGCAGCCAGAAAAGGGGTGGCCGCGGCATCCAGGCCATGGGTACCCGGGAAGAAGACTTTGTCCAGGATATATTTGTCACTACCACCCATCACTACCTCCTGTTCTTTACCAACCAGGGCCGCGTTTTTCGCCTGCGGGGCCATGAAGTGCCGGAAGCCGGCCGCCAGGCCCGCGGCACCCCCCTGGTGAATTTAATCTACCTTAACAAGGGGGAAACCATAACCGCCGTTATACCCATCCGCGAGCTAGATGAAGATTCTTACCTCTTCATGGCTACCCGGAGGGGTACGGTTAAAAAGACCTCCCTGGCTGAATTTCACACCTCCCGGCGGGACGGCCTTATTGCCCTGAGCCTGGAGGAAGGGGATGAACTAATCGGTGTCCTGCATACGAAGGGCGCTGACGAGGTAATCCTGGCAACGCGCCAGGGCAAGGCCATCCGTTTCCCTGAGGATGAGGTCCGGCCTATGGGCCGGTCCGCCCACGGCGTCAAGGGTATAGCCCTGGAAGAGGGCGACCAGGTTATCGGCCTGGGCCGGATAAAAAGGGATGCCGAGCTGGTGGTCGTATCGGCAAAGGGCTTTGGCAAGAGGACACCCCTGGACGAATACCGGCCCCAGAGCCGGGGGGGCAAGGGTATTATCACCATGAACGTTACGGCCAGGACCGGCCCGGTAGCGGCAGTGGCCGTCGTTACCCCTGATGATGAATTGATGCTCATCTCGGCCGAGGGGATTCTCATCCGCCTCGGGGTTGAAGATATATCCCGCCAGGGCCGCAATACCCAGGGGGTTACCCTGATGCGCCTGGAGGAAAGTGACCGGGTAGTAGCTATGGCCATGGTGCAGTGAGCGTGTTTGATGGTTATTGCTTTGGTGGATACCCTGTAGTAGAATGAAACCTGTAAAAGAGGACGCCAGAGTTGTCCTGACAATGCCTTTTGAAGGGCTGTTGGTATATTTGAGTGAGGATTAAAAGCAATGGGGGGAATAAAGATGGCAGCAGCGGAAAAGGGAACCTGGACGGTAAAGAAAGGCCTGGCCGAAATGCTCAAGGGCGGCGTCATCATGGATGTCACCACCCCGGAGCAGGCTAAAATTGCCGAGGAAGCCGGGGCCTGCGCCGTGATGGCCCTGGAGCGAGTGCCGGCCGACATCCGGGCTGCCGGCGGGGTAGCCCGGATGGCCGACCCGACGGTGATCTTAAGGATTATGGATGCCGTCTCCATCCCGGTAATGGCCAAAGCCCGCATCGGCCATTTTGTAGAGGCGCAGATCCTGGAGGCCCTGGGGGTGGACTACATTGATGAGAGCGAAGTCCTCACCCCGGCCGACGAGGAGTTCCATATCAATAAACACGAATTCAAAGTGCCCTTTGTCTGCGGCGCCCGCAATCTCGGCGAGGCTTTAAGGCGCATTGGTGAGGGGGCGGCCATGATCCGCACCAAGGGCGAGCCCGGCACCGGCAATGTGGTGGAGGCCGTCCGCCATATGCGCCGGGTCATGAGTGAGATCCGGCGCCTGCAGAACCTGCCGGATGAGGAACTGATGACCTTTGCCAAAGACATCCAGGCACCCTACGAACTGGTCAAACAGGTCAAGGAGCTGGGCCGCCTGCCGGTGGTCAACTTCGCCGCCGGCGGCATTGCCACCCCGGCCGACGCTGCCCTGATGATGCAGCTGGGATCCGACGGCATCTTTGTGGGCTCCGGTATCTTTAAGTCCAGCGATCCGGCCCGGCGGGCGCGGGCCATCGTGGCCGCCACCACCCACTTCCGGGAACCGGAAGTCCTGGCCGAGGTATCCCGCGACCTGGGCGAGGCTATGCCGGGATTGGAGATCGCTAACATCAGGCAGGAAGAACGTATGCAGGAACGCGGCTGGTAGCAGACCGCGGGGTATAAAAGATACCTCTACGATTACGGCACGGCAATTATGGTGCGGCCGGCCGGTGGAACCGGTGACACTTCAACGGTCCCGCCCCGCGGTAATAAGAATATCAGTAAGGTAAAACAAAGAGGCGAGTCAAGGATGAAAATAGGCGTACTGGCCATGCAGGGCGCCTTTCGTGAGCATATCAAATCCCTGGCGGCCCTGGGTATCCAGGGTGAGGAGATCCGGCACAAAAATCAATTAGAAGGTATTAGCGGTCTGATCATCCCCGGCGGCGAGAGTACCACCATCGGTAAACTCATGGTAGAGTTCAATCTTCTAGAACCGGTACGGGAACTGGCGGCAGCAGGGATGCCGGTCTTCGGCACCTGCGCCGGCATGGTCCTGCTGGCCCGGGATATCATCGGCAGCGATCAGCCCCGCCTGGGGCTAATGAACGCCAGGGTGCAGCGTAATGCCTTTGGCCGCCAGGTGGATAGCTTTGAGGTTGACCTGGAGATCCCCGTCCTGGGGCCGGAACCCTTCCATGCCGTCTTTATCCGGGCGCCTTTTTTAGAGGCAGTGGAGCCACCGGCCGAAGTCCTGGCCACCTTTGACGGTAAAATCGTCATGGCCCGCCAGGGCAACCTCCTGGCCACAGCCTTCCACCCGGAGTTGACAAATGATTTACGGGTGCACCGCTACTTTTTGGAGATGATTAAGCAGGGTTAAGAACAGCCCTGCTTTTTTAAACCCCAGCTCACTTAACCTGCAAAAACACTTAATGACAGGCGTTTCTTATATGATTCCCTTTGTTATTGCAAGTGGTATATTAATCGCAATTTCTTTTATGTGGGAGGAAAGAATAGGGACCCTTTCTTATGAGAAGGGGCAACAATTGGTACGGCGACTACTTCCAGGACGTCCATGACGATAAAGGGGGGCATTTGCCGGGCTCGGGTGGCTATATCCTTTTCCGTATCGGGCATGACGATCACCGCTGTTCATCTTTAATTCTCTATACATTCGAACCCTTGCTCAGTAAAATGCCTATCAAAGGCAAAAACCTTCTTGATCCCCAGCTCACGCATCACCGCAAAGCTAACGGTATCTACGAGACTTAAATTCCTCCTGTTGGCGGTCAGGACGGCATTGGCCCCGTAGTGATGTAATTCTGCGTTAATCCATTTTACCTGCACTAAAGGCAGGATATCTTCATGGAATACCCGCAAAGCCTCCATCCCGAGCCGGCGCTGCACCAGGGCATAGGTCTCTACCAGTACATAACTGCTACTAATCACTGGAGTACCGCTTGTTAAAAGGTTTTCCCATACTTTTTTAGCCAGGGTATGATTTTCGTCATCAGCATCAAGGATAGCTAAAAAAGCTGAGGTATCAAGATAAACGTTCATTCCGAAAAAGCCTCCGTGAGATAGGCGTCGTGGTTGCGGGACAGGTTCTTAACACCAGAACGAAAACGCCCCGCTGCCTTTAGGGCCCTCTGAACCCGTTCTTCATTACCGATATTACTGTTCGATAATACCTGTTCAACCCCGAGCCGGATTAATTCCGCCATGGAGATTTTTTTAGCAGCACTGATTTTTTTTAGGGCATTATATTGTTCTTCTGTGAGTTGGGCCTGGGTGCGGATCATTTACTATTTCACCCCTAACTAGTAGCTGAATGTAGGCACCTTTATACTATCATGTTAGCATGCCTTGGGCAAGGTTTCTTCGTTCCAGCAAGGGGCAATGGTACCCCACCGGACTATAGCCTGCATTAAGAATTTGTTAAATATCTCGCCAGGCCTTGCTTTCTACGCCAGGGTGTGCTATGATAACCCAAAATTACTTATGGCAAAGCGATGAGGGGGAGTGCCGGCGGCCCACTCCGGTTGGCGAGAGAGCTGGTGGTCGGTGGGAACCAGCCCGGAGGCTGTCGGGGGGCACCCCTGAGTACCTGGCGAGAAATCCTTTGCAGGAATTAAGCCGGGGCGGTCATGTCCGTTACGCATGGAGAGGGGGCCAGGTGTGGCTTTTATCCTGGCCAATTAGGGTGGCACCGCGGGTGATACTCTCGTCCCTTTTATAAGGGACGAGAGTTTTTATTTTACCTGGCTGGTTTTACCTGTTTCCCTTAAGCCCACAGGAGGTGAGATGTACTTTTCTATATAGCTTAATATATGCCAAGTTTTTAAGTGTTATTTAAGAATCCGCTATCTTAATAAACCCGCTTGTAAACGCCTATTATTAACATCTATTTACACAGGAGGTTATCACCATGACTGACAAGCAGATTCTACTCCTTCCCGGGCCAACGCCGGTGCCACCCCGGGTAGCCCTGGCCATGGCGCGGCCGGCTATCAACCACCGGGGCCCGGAGTTTAAGACTCTGTGGGAAGAAGTAAATGCCGGGCTGAAGGAGATCTTCCAGACCCGTTCCGAGGTGGTCATCCTGACGGCTTCGGGCACGGCAGGTATGGAAGCAGCCGTAACCAACCTCGTTTCCCCGGGGGAAAAGGTGCTGGCTGTGACCATCGGCGCCTTTGGGGAGCGTTTCGTCCAAATCTGCCGCGCCTTCGGCATTGAGGCTGAGGTCCTGGCCTTCCCCTACGGCCAGGCCGCTGATCCTGGTGCTATCGCCGAGCGCCTGGCAGCGGACACGGCCCACGAGATCAAGGCCATTCTGGTCCAGCATAACGAGACCTCTACCGGGGTTCTGAATGACATCCAGGCCATAAGCAAGGCCCGGGGCAGTCACCCGGCCCTGCTCATTGTAGACAGCATCAGCGGCCTGGCGGCGGCCGATCTGCCCATGGACGCCTGGCGGGTCGATGTGGTAATCGCCGGTTCCCAGAAGGCCTTTATGCTACCCCCGGGGCTAACCATGCTGGCCGTGAATGAGCGCGCCTGGCAGGCGGCGGAAAAGTGCACCAACCAGCGTTTTTATCTGGACATTAAAAAGGCCCGCAAATCAGGATTAAAAGGCCAAACACCCTTTACACCGGCTGTGTCCCTGCTCTATGGCTTAAGGGAGTCCCTGCACCTGCTGCAGGCGGAAACCCTGGCCGGCAGCTTCGCCCGCCATGTTCTGATGCGGGATATGGTGCGGGCCGGGGCGCGGGCCCTGGGGTTAAAGCTCCTGGCCGGGGACGACGTGGCTTCGCCAGCGGTGACGGCCATCTGCGTACCGGAGGGCATGAAACCGGCGGATGTAATCAACCCCTTAAGAGAAAAATACGGCGTGGTGGTGGCCGGCGGTCAGGGCACCGTCAAGGATCGGGTCTTCCGCTTCGGCCACCTGGGCTATGTCAGCTTTAACGATATCTTGGCTGGCCTGGCGGCCCTGGAGGCAGTCTTGCTGGACGCTGGCGTGAGCGTCACCAGGGGCGCAGCAGTAGCTGCAGCCAGCGCTGTAATGAGGGAAGGAATGGCTGTTGATATCGAAACCATAGCCAGCTAAAGGGCTGTTTTGCCCACATAAGACCTTCATGCCGCTAACGTAGCATCATCAGAGTGATGAAAATAACGGGATGGCATTTGCTTGGAGCGAGCAAAAACAATGCCAGCCTGGATTTTTACTAGAATCCTATTTTTGGGGGAGGGAAATACCGATGCGCGTTTTAGCACTGGATGGCATTGACCACCGCGGTCTGGACATCCTCCGGGAAGCCGGCCTGGAGGTAACCGCCCGGGGTAAAATGAGCGAGGAAGAGCTGAAAGGGGTTCTGGGGGACTACGAAGCCTTGATTGTCCGCAGCGGCACCAAGGTGACGGCAGCGGCTATCGGCGCGGCCAGAGAGCTGAAGATAATTGGCCGCGCCGGTGTGGGTACCGACAATATTGACGTGACCGCCGCCACCGAAGGGGGCATAGTGGTCGTCAACGCCCCGGAGGGTAATACCATTGCGGCAGCCGAACATACGGTGGCCATGATGCTGGCCCTGGCCCGCAATATTCCCCAGGCCAGTGCCGCCTTAAAACAGGGTATCTGGGAAAAGAAAAAATATATGGGTATAGAGCTGCGGGGTAAGACCCTGGGCGTCATCGGCCTGGGCAAGATCGGCCGCGAGGTGGCCCGCCGCGCCCGCGGCCTGGAGATGAGGGTCATGGCCCATGACCCTTACGTGGACCCGGACCAGGCCGCTCACCTGGAGGTGGAACTGGCCCCCCTGGAACAGGTACTGCAAACTGCTGACTTTATCACCGTGCATCTCCCCCTGACCAAGGAGACCCGGCACCTCCTCGATGGGGAAAGGTTAAAGCTCCTCAAACCAGGCGCCCGGGTATTGAACGTTGCCCGCGGCGGGATCATTGACGAGACCGCCCTCTATGAGGCCTTGAAGGCCGGGCACCTGGCCGGAGCTGCCCTGGATGTCTTTGAGGTAGAACCCTTAAAGGCCAGCCCCCTGCTGGAGCTGGACAACGTCATCGTTACCCCCCACCTGGGGGCCTCAACGGAGGAAGCCCAGGTGGCCGTGGCCGTAGAGGTGGCCCACGATGTAGTGCGCTGCCTGCGCGGGGAACCGGTCCTCAATGCGGTCAATATCCCGGTGGTGCGGGGCCATATGGCCGAGATCTTGAGGCCCTATTTAATGCTGGCGGAAAAGCTGGGTGGTTTCCTGGCCCAGCTTATGGAAAGCCCTATCCTGAACGTCGAGATATGCTGCAACGGCGACCTGGCCCGCTACGACCTGGCCTCCCTGACCAGCTCTTTTTTGAAGGGCTTGCTGCGCCCCCTCCTGGCTGATGCCGTTAACTACGTCAACGCGCCCGTGGTGGCGAAAAAACGCGGCATCCGCATCCGGGAAAAGAAGAGCCGTGAGATGGAGTACTTCGCTAACCTCATCACTGTCCAGGTCCAGGGCCGGCGGGAGAGCCACCGCCTGGCCGGTACCGTTAACCAGGCCGGGGAGCCGCGCCTGGTCAACCTGGACGGTTACAGCGTCGACGCCAGCCCGGCCGGGCATATGCTGGTCGTACCCCACCTGGACCGGCCGCGGATCATCGGCCCGGTGGCCATGGTCATTGGCACCCACAACGTCAATATCGCCGCCATGCAGGTCGGTCGCCGGGAAGCAGGCGGCGAGGCGGTAATGCTGATGAGTATTGATTCCGAGGTCCCCCGGGAGGCCCTGCAGGCTATCCGCCAGGTGGACGGCGTCCTGGATGTGCGCTATATTTACCTGTAAGTATGGCCGGGGCGGAAGCGCCCCGGAAGTTTTCCTAACGACGGGTTTGCCCCCGGCCGGGAAAAGTGGCATAATACATGGTAGGATTATCCACGCTAACTGGATGAAAGGGGAGCGGTATTTTGCTGGACATTAAAGTGATCCGCCAGGAGCCGGAAAGGGTAGCCAGGGCCCTGGCCCGCCGGGGCCTGGCGGCCGGCCTGGACCACTTTCTGGACCTGGATGCCAGGCGCCGGCGCCTGCTGGTCGAGGCCGAGGGTTGGAAGAATAAACGCAACCAGGAATCAGCGGAGGTAGCTAGGCTTAAGAAAAGCGGCCAGGATGCCACCGAGCTGATAGCTGCCATGCGCGAGGTCAGCGACCGCATTAAAGAATTGGATGAGGCCCTCCGGGGAGTGGAAGACGAGCTCCAGCAGGAGCTGTTGCGGATTCCCAATATCCCCCATGAGTCGGTGCCGGAGGGGGTGAGCGATGCTGACAACAAGCCCGTCCGCTACTGGGGCGAGCCAACTCGCTTTGACTTTGAACCACGGCCCCACTGGGAGGTGGCGGAACACCTGGGGATCATCGACTTTGAGCGGGGCAGTAAGGTGGCCGGGGCGCGGTTCGTCTTTTACCGCGGCGCCGGGGCGCGGCTGGAAAGGGCCTTGATTAACTTCATGCTGGACCTGCATACTATCAAGCATGGTTATACCGAGTTTTTCCCGCCCTTTATGGTCAACAGCGCCAGTATGCTGGGCACCGGCCAGTTACCCAAATTCGCCGAGGATATGTTCCACGTCGAAGGGACGGACTATTACCTAATCCCCACGGCGGAGGTGCCGGTAACCAACCTCTACCGCGGCGAGGTCCTTGATGGCGACCTGCTGCCCCTCTACCATGTGGCCTACAGCGCCTGTTTCCGGGCTGAGGCCGGGGCGGCCGGCCGGGATACCCGGGGCCTTATCCGCCAGCACCAGTTCAACAAAGTTGAGCTGGTGAAGTTTGCTCGGCCGGAGGATTCCTACGACGAGCTGGAGAAACTGACCCGGGATGCCGAAGAGGTCCTGCAGCTTCTGGGCCTGCCCTACCGGGTGGTGGCCCTTTGCGCCGGGGACCTGGGCTTTTCCTCAGCCAAGACCTACGACCTGGAGGTCTGGCTCCCCAGCGCCGATACCTACCGGGAGATCTCTTCCTGCAGCAACTTTGAGGACTTCCAGGCCCGCCGGGCGGACATCCGGTACCGCCCCGGCCCCAAGGAGAAACCGCGCTATGTCCATACCCTGAACGGTTCCGGGGTGGCCGTGGGCCGGACAGTAGCAGCGATCCTGGAGAACTACCAGCAGGAGGACGGCACGGTGGTTATTCCTAAAGCCCTGAAGCCCTATATGGGGGGCCTGGAGGCCATCCGGCTGGAGCAGGAATAGGCCTATGGACCCGGCCCTCCATGAACTTACCGGCCAGTACTGGTACTGGTCCCTCTTCTTTTTCATATACGGCCTGTCTTTCTTTCTTATGGGTTTCGGCGTTCTTGTCCGGTCCCGGTGGGGGAGCAACCTAACCCTAGGACGGCGTTTGCCCTGGCTAGCCATCTTTGGCCTTTTGCACGGGGCCAACGAATGGGGTTACATCTTCATCCCGGCGCGGATAGTGGCCGAGGGCTGGCAAACCCTGCGGGGAGCCCTTTTAAATGGCGGCCACGCCTTGCTTTTGGCCCTTTCCTACACCTTTCTTCTGGCCTTCGGTATCAACCTCCTGGTGGATACCAGGAACTGGGCCGGATGGGTAAGAACCCTGCCGGCCCTGGGACTGGGAAGCTGGGTTTTACTTTTCTCCCTTACCTTCCCCGGCAGCGGGGCGGCCATAGGACCCTGGCTGGTTTCCGGGGATATCATGGCTCGTTACTTATTGGCAGTACCGGGGTCGATTCTCAGCGCTCTGGCCATCCTGGCCCAGGGGGAGGAATTAGCCCGGCTGCGGCGCCGTTCTCTTAGGTTTTGCCTGGCTGGTTCCGCTGCTGCCCTATTCCTCTATACCTTCGCCGGGGGCCTGCTGGTGCCGCCGGCGCCCTTCTTGCCCGCCAGCATCTTAAATACCGATCTGCTTATGGGCCTGGGCTTGCCGGCCCCGGCCCTGCGCATCCTCAGCAGCGTCCTGGTGGCTTATTTTATTTTTCGCCTGCTGGAGGTTTACGATGCCGAAGAGCAACGCTTTCGGGAAGCTGTCCGGGAACGGGAGATGCTCTGGCGGGAAAGGGAGAAGATCCGCCGCGACCTCCACGACGGGGTGATCCAGTCTATTTACGGCCTGGCCCTGGGCCTGGAGCACAGCCGAAGCCTGCTGGCGGACAATCCGGCAGCGGCGGCGAATCGTCTGCAGACCCTGTCCTGCCAGGCGGAGGAGGTTATTGACGACCTGCGGGGTTACCTGGCCGGTTTACACCTGGGCCAGGAACTGCCTGCGGACCCGGTGGCTATTATCAAGGACCGGGCGGCGGACCTGGTGCAGGATAACAGCTTCAATATCAGCTGGCATATCCAGGGGAAAGGCCCTGCTCGATTGGATAGCGACCAGCGGGATCACCTTTACCACATGGTAACGGAGATCTTCAGCAATATCCGCCGGCACGCCCGGGCCAGCCAGATCCGGGTTCAGGTGGACCTGGGGGCTGATGGATTAAAGGTTACAATTAAAGATAACGGTATCGGCCTGCCAGGGACGGCAGCGGACCGACGGGACCAGGGCCAGGGCCTGGGCAACCTACGCCAGCGAGCGGCCCTGGCCGGGGGCTGGTTGGAGTTTACAGGCCTACCCGGCCGGGGAACGACGGTTACCTTCTGGTTGCCCTACTCTACTGGCGATGGGGGGGATGGGAATGGCCATCCGCGTCATGTTGGTTGATGATCATGTTGTCGTCCGGGAGGGGTTGAGGGCCCTCCTGGCCCGGGAGCAGGATATCGAGGTAGTTGGCGAAAGCGGCTCCGCCGCCGGGACCCTGGCCCTGGTTGACGAGGTCCGGCCGGAGATCGTTCTTATGGATCTCCAGCTGGGTGCAGGTCAGAATGGTGTCGAGGTTACCAGGACCCTAGTCAGGGAAAAACCGGGGATTAAAGTTATTATCCTGAGTATGTATGACGATGAAGAGTTGATCTTCCGGGCACTGGAGGCAGGGGCCAGGGGTTACGTCTTGAAACGGGCCGGGGTGGAGGAGCTGGTTACAGCTATCCGCCTGGTGAACAGTGGTGAGGCCTACCTGGACCCCCAGATAGCGCGGCGGGTAATCGACGGGTTGCAGGAGAGATTACCCTTCACCAGGGCGGCAGAGATAGGGGAACCGGAGCTTACCGACCGGGAGAGGGAGGTCCTGCGCCTGGCTGCCGATGGTTTGACCAATGCTGAAATTGCTCGGCACTTGTTTATCAGCGTCAAAACCGTCCAGGCCCATCGGGCTAACATTATGCAGAAACTGGGCCTCCACGACCGGGTGGAACTAGTTAAGTACGCCATTAAAAAGGGAATCCTTAAGCTCGGCCCCGAATAAACGGCTTTCCCTCGCTGAAACCATATGGCTATGGAAGTAGTAGGGTATGGGGTGCCAGCCCGCATGTCAATCGCTGCGATACCCCTGTAGGTACGCCAGTATAGGTTGGGGAATCTAGGGTGAAAATAGGTTCCATAACCGATGGGCTCTTTCTCCTCTGGTGTGTATAGTAAAAGTGCGGAAACTATCACAAGGGGGAGAAGGAATTGCTAAACCTTTTCAGGGACCGGCGCCTGAGCATAGTCTGGACGGTTGTACGTATCTGGCTGGGCTGGCAGTGGTTGCAGGCAGGCCTGCACAAGCTGGCGGACCCCAAGTGGATGGAAACTGGTGTAGCCCTCAAGGGGTACTGGACCAGGGCCGTGGGTACCCCCGATCTTATCCACTACGGTTGGTATAAAGCCTTTCTTACTAGTTTGCTGAACAGCGGTTCCTACACATGGTTTGCCAAGCTGGTGACCATAGGTGAACTTTTAACTGGTATAGCACTGATTCTGGGAGCACTGACGGTATTTGCCCTAGCCGTAGGGGCCTTTATGAACCTTAATTATATGCTGGCTGGGACCACTAGTACCAATCCGGTTCTGTATACCTTAGCCATCATCTTACTTCTGGCCGGTACTGCAGCCTATTACTACGGCGTCGACCGCTTCCTTTTTAACTACCTGCGGCGGGATAAGAACGGTGTCTTGGATAACGCCGTTCCGGCCCACAAGTAGGGGAGAAGACACCAAAAATAGCCTAAGAGCGTGAAGGCAAGTAAAAAATGGGCTAAAAATCACCAGGGATAAGGTGATGCCAGATAAAGGCAACCTCGGTTTTTGTCGGGAAGAAGGGGTTGCCTTTTTCTGGCCTTCTTTGCGCCTCCATATTTACCATGTATCCGACAATGAAAACCTTTTGACAGCCGGCGGCAGGGTATGGTATACTATGTTTGCAATTGTGGAGGGGTGTCCGAGGGG
>JASUSX010000016.1 GCA_030445875.1 Clostridia bacterium | reverse complement strand
AAGAAGGAGGGGTTTATTTGGCCAGAGAGGATGTTATCGAAGTCGAAGGTAAGGTGATCGAACCCCTGCCCAATGCCATGTTTCGAGTGGAGCTGGCCAATGGGCACCGGGTACTGGCCCATGTTTCCGGCAAGATCCGTATGAACTTTATCCGGATCCTGCCCGGTGACCGGGTAACGGTAGAACTATCACCTTATGACTTGAGCAGGGGACGCATCGTTTATCGTTATAAATAGGAGGGTTTACCTTGAAAGTCAAGCCTTCGGTGAGGCCCATATGTGAGAAGTGCAAGATTATTAAACGCAAAGGCCGGGTAATGGTCATTTGTGAGAATCCCAAACACAAGCAAAAACAGGGATAGACAGGGGGTAAGGCGTAAATGGCGAGAATTGCCGGGGTAGACCTCCCGCGGGATAAGCGGGTGGAAGCAGCCCTGACCTATATCTACGGTATTGGCCGGCCGACCGCGAACCGGATTCTGGCCCAGACGGCAGTGAATCCTGATACCCGGGTGCGGGACCTTACGGAAGAGGAAGTCAACCGGCTGCGGGAATATATTGATAAGAATATAACCGTCGAAGGGGATCTACGGCGGGAAGTTTCGTTAAACATCAAGCGCTTGATGGAAATTGGTTGTTACCGCGGCCTGCGCCACCGGCGGGGCCTGCCGGTACGGGGACAGCGCACTAAAACTAATGCCCGGACGCGCAAGGGCCCGCGTAAGACCGTGGGCGTACGGCGTAAGAAGTAAGGAGGAGAAACAATGCCACCACGTAAAACAGCAGCCCGGCCGCGGCGGCGTGACCGCAAGCATATTGAAAGCGGCGTAGCTCATATAAAGTCGACCTTTAATAACACCATGGTCACTATTACCGATAAAAATGGCAATGCCATCTCCTGGGCCAGCGCTGGTACGGTGGGCTTTAAGGGTTCCCGCAAGAGCACGCCCTTTGCCGCCCAGATGGCAGCTGAAGCAGCCGCCAAACAGGCCATGGAGCACGGCCTGCGGGAAGTGGAGTGTTACGTCAAAGGTCCGGGTGCGGGCCGGGAAGCAGCCATCCGTTCCCTGCAGGCTGCCGGCCTGGAGGTCAACGTCATCAAAGACGTTACCCCCATTCCCCATAACGGTTGCCGGCCCCCCAAACGCCGTCGGGTGTAGCCCGGGACCTATTTCCTATCCGAAGGAGGTAATAATTTGGCAAGGTATACAGACTCTACCTGCCGGCTGTGCCGGCGGGAGGGTGCCAAGCTTTTCTTGAAGGGCGATCGCTGTTATTCTGAGAAATGCGCGGTGGGCAGGAGGTCCTATGCCCCCGGCCAGCACGGCCAGGCCCGGAAAAAGGTCTCCGAATACGGCCTGCAGTTGAGGGAGAAGCAAAAAGCCCGCCGCATCTACGGCATTCTGGAACGGCAATTCAGGAATTACTTTGTCAAGGCTGAACGGATGCGGGGCGTTACCGGTGAAAACCTGCTGGCTTTGCTGGAGCGTCGCCTGGATAATGTGGTGTACCGGCTGGGATTTGCCGATTCCCGGGCTGAAGCAAGGACCCTGGTCCGGCACGGCCATTTCCTGGTAAACGGCCGTAAGGTTAATATACCTTCCTATCTCGTACGGCAGGGTGACGTGATTGCCGTGCGGGCCAAGAGCAAGGAGAGCCCACGCTTTAAGGAGCTGGCCGCGGCGGCAGCCCACCGTACAGTACCGGCCTGGCTCAGTGCCGATGCGGCAGCCCTGGAAGGCCATGTTCTGGCCCTACCAACACGGGAGCAAATCGAGGCCCCCGTACAGGAACACCTCATCGTTGAGCTGTACTCCCGGTAAAAGTACTGCCTGGACGGGCTCACGAGAAGGAGGGGTACAATGCTTGAGATTGAAAGGCCCAGGATTGAGTGCCTGGACATTACTAATAAGTATGGGCGGTTCGTTATCGAGCCCCTGGAGCGGGGTTACGGGATCACCCTGGGGAATTCCCTGCGGCGGATCCTCCTTTCTTCGCTACCCGGGGCTGCCGTAACCACGGTCAAGATCGAAGGCGTTCTCCATGAGTTTTCCACCATCCCCGGGGTGGTAGAGGACACCACCGAGATCATCTTAAACCTGAAGTCCCTGGCCATGAAGATGTACAGCGATGAGGCCAAAGTAATCAGGATTGAAGCCGAAGGGGAAGGGGAAGTTACGGCTGCAGACATCATTACCGACGCTGATATAGAGATCCTGAACCCCGAGATCCATATTGCCAGCGTGGAAAAGGGCGGCCGCCTCTTTATTGAAATGACAGTGGAGAAGGGGCGGGGTTATGTCAGCGCCGAGAAGAATAAAAAAGAGGACCAGCCGATAGGGATCATCCCCGTCGATTCCCTTTTTTCGCCAGTCCATAAAGCCAACTATAGAGTAGAGAATACCAGGGTGGGCCAGGTTACTGACTATGATAAATTGACCCTGGAGGTTTGGACCGACGGCAGCATTGCCCCTGACGAAGCAGTGAGTTCTGCGGCCAGGATCCTCATTGAACACATGCGCCTTTTTTTAGGCCTCACGGAGCGGGTTAGCGATGAAGTGGCTATGGTCGAGAAGGAGGAAGAGAGTAAGGACCGCCTCATGGACATGTCCATCGAGGAGCTAGATTTATCGGTCCGTTCTTATAACTGCCTCAAACGAGCCGGCATCAATACCGTCGGTGAATTGTTGCAGCGTACCGAGGAAGACATGATGAAGGTGCGTAACCTGGGCAAAAAATCCCTGGAAGAGGTTACCCAAAAGCTTAATGAAATGGGTTTATCATTGCGTCAGAGTGAGGGGTAAAGGGGGGACCAAAGATGGGTTACCGTAAATTAGGCCGCCTGGCCGGCCATCGTAAAATGTTGCTGCGTAATATTGTCACTTCTTTTTTACGCGAAGGTAAGATAGAAACTACGGAGATGCGGGCGAAAGAACTGCAGAGCCTGGCCGAGAAGATGATTTCCCTGGGCAAGAGGGGTGACCTCCACGCCCGGCGCCTGGCCCTGGCCTACCTGTTGGATGAAGACGTGGTCACCAGGCTCTTTAAGGAGATTGCCCCGCGTTACCAGGAGAAAAACGGCGGCTACACGAGGATGATGAAGACCGGTTTCCGGCAGGGCGATGGTGCGCCCATGGTACGCGTGGAACTGGTTTAGGGTATGATTGAAGTCCAGGGTGTTACCTTTGTCTATCCGGGAGCTAACCTGCCCGCCCTGGCGGGGGTAAGTCTGACTATTAAACCCGGGGAGTTTGTGGCCATTACCGGTCCCAATGGATCGGGCAAATCCACCCTGGCCAGGCTGCTAAACGGCCTGCTGCGCCCCCGGGCAGGCCGGGTCCTGGTAGACGGCCTGGATAGCAGGGACGAGCAATCCCTGGTCGAGATTCGCCGGCGGGTGGGCATGGTCTTCCAGGATCCCGATAACCAGCTGGTAGCGGCCACGGTAGCAGACGATGTAGCCTTCGGCCTGGAGAATCTGGGTCTACCCCCGGCGGTGATCAGGGAAAGGGTGGCCGCCGCCCTGGCAGCCGTAGGCTTAAGCGGCCTGGAGACCCGGCCGCCCCACCGCCTCTCGGGGGGGCAGAAACAGCGTCTGGCCTTGGCCGGGGTCCTGGCCATGGCGCCGCGCTACCTGGTTCTCGATGAGGCCACGGCGATGCTGGACCCGGTAGCCAGGGAAGAGGTTTTCCGCCAGGTGCTGGACCTGCGCCAGGCCAAAGGCCTGGCGGTCATCCTTATCACCCATTATATGGAAGAGGCTGTCCTGGCTGACAGGATGCTGGTCCTCCAGGCAGGCAGGCTGGTCCTGAGTGGCCCGCCGGCGGAGGTAATGCTCCAGGAGGATAAGCTAGCCACTGCCGGGTTAAAGCTCCCGGATATAATGGCCCTGGGTAAGATTTTGCGCCAAGCCGGCTTAAAAATACCGGCTAATTGCATTACGGTAGAGGAGCTGGCCCGGGCCCTATGGAAATTAGTCTCCAGGAAGTAACCTTTGCCTACCAGGCAGCCGGCCGGCAATGGCCGGTGTTAAAAGATATCAACCTGAGGGTTGCACCGGGCGATTTCCTGGCTATAACCGGGGCCGGCGGCTCAGGCAAGTCGACCCTGGCCATGCTCCTGGCCGGCTTGCTGGAGCCGGTGTCCGGCCGAGTGACCTTGAACGGGCAACCGGTGCGGGGCAGGGGGAAAGGGATAGGGAAAGGCCTCTCCCTCTGGCAGAAGGTAGGTATGGTTTTCCAGCAACCCGAACAGCAGCTCTTTGCCGAAACGGTGGCCGAGGATATCGCCTTTGGCCCCCGCAATATGGGCCTCCCGGCCGACCAGGTAGGGGTAAGGGTGAAGGCGGCCCTCAGGGCCGTAGGTCTGGACCCGGATGGTTTGGGTGGTCGTTCCCCCTTCACCTTAAGCGGGGGACAACAGCGCCGGGTGGCCATTGCCGGGATCCTGGCCCTGGAGCCGGAGGTCTTAATCCTGGATGAGCCAACGGCGGGCCTGGACCCAGCCGGCCGGGCAGGGATTATCAAATTAATCCGCGCTTTTTGCCAGCAGCCCGCCCGGGCCGTAGTCCTGATCTCCCATAACATGGCCGACGTGGCGGAACTGGCCCGGCAGGTGGTGGTCCTGCACCAGGGCCGGGTGGCCCTCCAGGGTACGCCGCGGGAGATTTTTCGCCAGGGGGAGGCTTTAAGGTCCTACGGCCTTTTGCCGCCCTCTTGGACCCGGCTGATGCAAGGTTTGCACCGACAGGGGGCGCCTGTACCCCTGGATGTTTTGAACCTGGCCGAAGCCCGCGACGCCATCCTGGCCTGGCTGGGGGGTGGTGGCTAATGGTCCTGGAACTGGGGCAGTATATACCCGGTAAGAGCGGTATCCACCACCTGGACCCCCGGGCCAAGCTCCTGGGCCTGTTCCTTTACGGGGTCGCCCTCCTGGCCGCCCCTACAGGAGCCAGCGCCTTCCTGGTGGGATCCGCTGCAGTGCCGGCTATTATCCTGGCCGGTCTGCCCCTATCCTTTATTTGGCGCCAGTTACGGCCACTGGTTATCTTCCTGGCTATCATCTTTATCTTCCAGGTGGCCCTGACGCCCGGGGAGGTAATGGCGACCATAGGCCCGCTGCAATTAACCCGGCAAGGGCTGAATTATGGCCTGCTGGCCCTGGCCAGGGTTTTCTTTCTGGTCCTGGCCGCCAGTTTGCTCATGGCGACTACCGATCCCCTGGCCCTGGCCGACGGCCTGGAACGCTTATTGCGGCCCGGGCAAAGGGTAGGCTTGCCGGCCGAGGAACTGGCCCTGATGTTAACCCTGGCTTTAAGGTTCGTACCCACCCTGCTGGAAGAGGCAGAGCGCATTATGCGGGCCCAGGTGGCCCGGGGGGCCTCCTTTCGCGGGCTACAGGTTAAGAACCTGATGCCCCTGGTTATCCCCCTCTTTATCAGCGCCTTTCGCCGCGCTGAAGGCCTGGCCGAGGCCATGGAGGCCCGGGCCTACCGAGGGGGTGAGGGCCGCACCAGGATGCGCCAGCTGAGCTTTCAGGCGGCTGACTTCCTCTTCCTCCTGCTGGCCGGTGCCCTGGCCGCCGGGACAGCGTATTACCGATTAAGGTTTGGCGGCTAGCCTGGAGTTCTATTCCAGCACTGTGGGGGCTAACGTCATGCCACATCTGAAGATTACCCTGGCTTACGATGGCACCAATTACGCTGGCTGGCAGATCCAGCCGGCCGCCCACGGGCCTACCATCCAGGGGGTAGTAACCGCAGCTCTGGAGCAGCTGACGGGGGAGGCTATCAAGCCGGTAGCAGCCGGGCGGACTGACGCCGGGGTCCATGCCCGCGGCCAGGTGATCAGCTTTAGCACCGGCAGCCGCATCCCGTTGGCACGCTGGCCCCTGGCCCTGAATAGCGTCCTGCCCGGGGACATCGCAGCCCTGGCCGCCGCGGTGGTCTCGGAAGGGTTTCACGCCCGTTACAGCGCCCGCTGGAAATGGTATCGTTATACCATCTATAACCACAGCCTGCCCGATGTCTTCAGCCGGCGCTATAGCTGGCAGGTCAGGGAGCACCTGGACTACGAGGCCATGGCTGCTGGGGCCGCTTATCTTCAGGGGAGGCACGACTTTCGCTCCTTTTGCGCTGCCGGCAGCCCGGTCCGCCACTTTGAGCGGGAGGTACTGCAGGCGGAGCTCAGCCGGCAGGGCGATTTCCTTTACTTCGATGTCGTAGCCAATGGCTTCCTCTATCATATGGTCAGGATTATGGTGGGAACCCTGGTAGAAGTGGGCCGCGGCCGCCTGCGGCCGGAGGATATGCCGGGGATCATCGCCGCCCGGTGCCGGTCCAGGGCCGGACCAACAGCCCCACCCCAGGGGTTGTGCCTGGTGCGGGTAGAATACTAATTTGCTTGACTTGCCTGGTGCAATTGCTTAAAATAGTTTCGTGACAGGAACAGGAGGGAGAAAATGTCCACCTTTATGGCCAAACCACGCGAGGTGGAGCGCAAGTGGTACGTTATCGACGCGGCCGGTAAAACCCTGGGCCGAGTAGCCACAGAAGCAGCTCGCCTTCTCCGGGGCAAGCACAAACCCCTTTTTACCCCGAACGTGGACTGCGGCGATCATGTGATCATTATTAATGCCGAGAAGGTGCGCCTTACCGGCAAGAAGCGGCAGCAAAAAAAATATATCCGCTATAGCGGTTACCCCGGCGGGCTGAAGGTAATAAACTACGACCAGCTGTTACAGACCTTCCCCGAGCGGGCCATTGAAAAGGCAGTGAAGGGGATGATCCCCCACAACCGTCTGGGGAACCAGATAGCGAAGAAGCTAAAGGTTTACCGTAGCACTGACCACCCCCACGCCGCCCAGCAGCCCCAGAACTGGGAAATCAGGGATTAAGGAGGCGAGATTATTGGCCCAGGTACAGTTTTTCGGCACGGGACGGCGTAAGAACGCTGTGGCCAGGGTGCGCCTGGTTCCCGGTGAAGGCCGGTTGATCGTTAACGGCCGTCCCCTGGAGGAATATTTTGGCCAGAAGATCCTGGAGATGCAGGTCCGTCAGCCCCTGGAGGTTACCAACAACCAGGGTCGCTTTGATGTCCTGGCTAAGGTAGAAGGCGGCGGGACCACCGGCCAGGCGGGGGCCATCCGGATGGGGATCACCCGCGCCCTGCTACAGGCTGATAGCGAATTGCGGCCGGTGCTGAAACAGAACGGTTTCCTCACCCGCGACCCGCGTATGAAGGAGAGAAGAAAGTACGGCCTGAAGAAGGCTCGCAAGGCACCACAATTTTCCAAGCGTTAACAGGAGGGTCGCCCATGCATATCCAGACAGTTTTTACGCCCCGCCTGCAGGAGAGCGTCCGCCAGGGCGGTTGTGGCAACTGCCATGTTTCCTGCCAGTCGGCCTGCAAGACCTCCATTACGGTCAGCAACCAGCCCTGCGAGAGCAAAGAAAAGAAGTAGGCATCAAGGCCCGGCTTTCCCAGTCGGGCTTTTATTGTTGGGGGGATCGAACATTGCTATCCCTTAACCTGCAAGAGGTAGACTGGCAGGGGGATGTCCACTGGTTTGACTTCGAAGACCTATGTCTCCTCCTGGACGTCAACAGCGGCGCTGTCCACCTTATCGACGCCCCTACCCGGGCGGTCCTGGACGAACTGCGGGCCGGAGACCAACAAGGCGTCCTGGAGGCAGGTGACTGGCCCGCAGCCCTGCCCCGGTCGACGGGGGAGTGGGGCGCCGGCACGGTCCGGGAGGTCTGCCAGGAACTGGCGGCCAAACAAGCGGCAGGGACCCTCTTTACCGTTGACCGGGCCGGGCGGTCCTACCGGCCGCCGCAACCGGTCCTCCAGGCCCTCTGCCTCCACCTCGCCCATGACTGCAATATGCGTTGCCGTTACTGTTTCGCAGCCGGCGGCCCCTTTGGTGGCGAGCGGGGGTTGATGAGCCGGGAAACGGGCTTCCAGGCCCTGGACCTTCTGGTGCGCGAGTCTGGCAGCCGGCCCCGGATAGAGGTCGACTTCTTTGGCGGCGAACCACTGCTAAACTTCGCGGTGGTGCCGGACCTGGTAGCCTACGGCAGGGAAAAGGCAGCGGCTGCCGGGAAGAGGATCAGCTTTACCCTGACCACCAACGGCCTGGGGTTGACCCCGGCCATCGCAGACTATCTCATTAAAAACCAGATCAGCGTGATTCTAAGCCTGGACGGCCGCCCGGAAGTCCACGATTTTAACCGGCATACTGTTACCGGCCAGGGCACCTATGCCCTGATAGTCCCCCGGGAACAGCATTTTGTAACTGCCCAGGAGCACCGGGACTACTGGGTCCGGGGGACCTATACCCACCAGAACCTCGACTTTACCAGGGACATTCTGCATATGGTAGAGTTAGGTTTTCGTTACCTGTCCCTGGAACCGGTGGTAGCCGCGCCGGGCGCTGAATATGCTATACAAGAAGGGGACTTGCCACGCCTGGCGGCCGAATACCGCCGCCTGGCCCGGGTCTACCTGGAAGCCAGGGAGCGCGGGAATCCTTTCGAGTTTTTCCATTTCAATATCGACGCGGTGGCCGGGCCCTGCCTCACCAAACGCCTGACCGGCTGCGGGGCGGGGACCAGTTACCTGGCCGTCACCCCCGGCGGCGACCTGTACCCCTGCCACCAGCTGGTGGGCAAACGGGACTATTGCCTGGGCAACGTCGGGGAAGGGGTCACCCGGACCGCTTTGCGGGAGGCCTTTCGCCAGGCCTATGTTTACAACCAGCCGCAGTGCAGCCGTTGCTGGGCCCGCTTCTATTGCAGCGGCGGTTGCCATGCTGCTAACCTGGCGGCCACCGGGGATCTGCGCCAGCCGGCGCCCGTACCCTGCGCTATCCAGAAGCTGCGCCTGGAGGCTGCCCTCTACGTCCAGGTGCAAGAAAAAAGGCGGAAATTTGCTGGCCAGGAAGGATTCCTGGCGCCGGAGGTAGAATAGGATAATAACACAGATGGTAAACGGCAGGAAAAATAGTTCCTGAGCTTGGCAAGGGGAGAGGAGGAATGTCATGCCGCCGCCAGCTAGATTGTCCGCTTTAATGAAATTGGCGGCCGCGGCAGGTCGTTTCTGTAAGGAAGGACCGCTACGGTGGAAGGAAATGGAGGGCCAGAGGAAAAAGAGAGCTTTGCTGATCGCTGGTATCCTGGCTGCCGGGTTACTGCTGGGAGGCTGGTACCGTTTAACGGCCCCCAACGCTCTGGGCGTTATAGTTAACGGCCGCCAGGTGGCCACGGTAACGAAACAGCTGGATGTAAACCAGGTTCTCCAGGAAATCCTGCAGGAAAAAGGGAACGGAAGTGACCTGGGCGTCCAGGTGACTGACCAGATCGAGTATCGGACCGTCCGGGTAAACCCCGGGGAAATCATAGATGCCAGGCAATTGAAAAACATACTCCAGGGATCCCTGCACTTTGTCGCAACGGCAACAGTGATTACCATCGACGGGCAATCGCAGCTGCTGGTCAAGGATGACCATACAGCCGCTGCGGTATTCGACCAGCTAAAACAGGCTTTCCTGCCCCCGCCGGGGAGCGGCGTGGTCCAGGAGGTCAAGTTCATTGAGCAGGTAGCCCTGGAACACCGTCAGGCCCAACCAGGGGAGATCTTGAGTCCTGAAGCAGCCCTGGCCAGGCTGAAGGGGACGGCCAGCGCCAGCCAGGAATACGTTGTCCAGGAGGGCGATTCCCTGTGGAGTATCGCCCGCGACCACGGCCTCCTGGTAGACGATATTCGCGCTGCCAACCCGGAACTCCAGGGTGAGCGCCTGGATATCGGCCAGCGCCTGAAATTAACCCTTGAGCAACCCCTCCTGCAGGTAATGGTCGTCTACAACCAGGAGGTCAAGGAACCTGTGCCCTATGCCGTGCAGGTGGAAAACAATAGTGATCTCCTGCGGGGCCAGGAAAGGGTAATCCAGGCCGGGTCCGAGGGCGAACAGCAGGTTACTTACCAGATAGTTACCAGAAACGGGGTTCAGGTAGAGAAAAAGGTGCTCCAGCAGCAGGTGCTAAAGGAGCCTGTCACCAGGGTTGTCGAGCGGGGGTCGCGCGTCGTCCTGGCTTCCCGGAGCGGTGGTTCCGGCCGCCTGGCCTGGCCCATCCGCGGGCCGATCACCTCTCCCTTTGGCTACCGGGGGAGGGAGTTTCACAGCGGTATGGACATTGCTGGCCCTGTCGGCGCGGCGGTAGGGGCTGCCGAGGACGGCCGGGTTACCTTTGCCGGTTATGAGGGCGGTTACGGCCGGATGGTGATCATCGACCACGGTGGCGGGGTAGTGACCAGGTACGCTCACCTGTCGGGCTTTAATGTCCGCAGTGGAGCGCAGGTGGCCCGGGGCCAGGTAATCGGCTTTGTGGGCACCAGCGGCCGCACCACGGGGCCCCATCTGCACTTTGAGGTACTGGTGGACGGCAGCTTTCGTAACCCCTACGGCTTCCTCAACTAGACTTTTTGATTGCGATCCCCGCGGACAAGCCCGCGGGGATTTTTGCTTTGGGGTCCTTGCCTGATTCAAAGTGACAGCGTATAATAACTATAGCCTGATCAGAAGGGGGCATGAAAGGGATGCACCGGGCACATAATAGGTCGTAATGGACCCTTCGATTGCCTTAAACGCAAAGAAGCTACGGTAAATAGGAGGAACGGATATGCCCCACGATCTGCTGATAATTGGTGGCGGGCCGGCCGGCCTGACGGCAGCCCTCTATGGCGCCCGGGGCGGGCTGGACACCATCGTCCTGGAGATGGGAGCTCCGGGGGGCCAGGCCGGGCAGACAGACCGGATTGAAAACTATCCCGGCTTCCCCGAGGGGATCAACGGGATGGAGCTGGCCCTGAAGTTCACTGAGCAGGCCCAGCGCTTTGGCGCCCGCATCGAGATGACCACGGTCCAGGGCGTGGACCTGCAAGGGAACATTAAAAAAGTCATTACTGGTAGCGGTGAATTTACGGCCCGGGCGGTCATTATTGCCAGCGGCGCCCACCCCCGACCCCTGGGAGTGCCCGGCGAGGCAGAGTTGCGCGGCCGCGGTGTTTCCTACTGCGCTACCTGTGATGGTGCCTTCTTCCGGGGTAAAAAGGTAGCCGTCGTGGGCGGCGGCGACTCCGCGGTAGAAGAAGCCCTCTTTTTAACCCGCTTTGCCAGCCAGGTGACCATTATCCACCGCCGCGATGCCCTGCGGGCGACCAAAGTAATCCAGGAGCGGGCCCGGGATAACCCCAAGATCTCCTTCCACTGGAATACGGTGGTGACCAGGATCCAGGGCCGGGAAAAGGTCAGTAGCCTGGAGCTCAAAGACGTCAAAAGCGTGGCCACCAGGGAGGAAGACTTTGACGGGGTCTTTATCTTTATTGGCCTGGAACCCAACACCGCTTTCCTGGGAGAAGCCCTGACCCTGGATGAGCAGGGATACATTGTTACCCGCGCCAATCTGGCCACCTCCATACCCGGCGTCTTCGCCGCCGGCGATGTCCGGGCCAAGGAATCCCGCCAGGTGAGTACGGCTGTAGGCGACGGTGCCGCAGCGGCCATGGCCGCGGAGCGTTACCTGGCCGGATTGTAAAAGCACTACTATACCGCAATGTAATGCTACCGGAAAGGAGGGTTAGCCTGTGGCTGAAGTTACCCTGCATGTGGAAGGGATGAGCTGCAACCACTGCAAAATGAGCGTAGAGAAGGCGTTGAAAGGCCTGCCGGGGGTCGCGGCGGCGACAGTCGACCTGGCGGCCAAAACAGCCCGCGTTACTTATGACCCCGCTCAAGTCCACCTGGACGCCATGAAAAAGGCTGTCAGCGATGCCGGTTATGAAGTGAAATGATGGAAGTAAATGAAGGGCCGGCCCTGGAATAAACAGGGCCGGCTTTTCGTTTAACGGGGTGAGCCGGGCCAGATGGCCCCGTTTTAACATTCATTGCCGGTAGCCTGGCCCACGGTAATATAGTATAATCCAGGGAGAAGAGCTCCCGGGGGAGGGGAGAAACTTGCTTCAGCACTGGTGGCAGGTGCTTGCTGGCACCTGCCTGGCTATACTTTTGACCGTAGGGTTCAGCGTGACCCGTAATGCGGCCCTGGCACGGACCTGGAGCTACAGCCTGGTTCGCCAGGTGCTGGCCGGGCAGACCGCCTGGCAGACGCGCGATTGGCTGGAGATAGAGAGTACCCATTTCCGCCTCCGCTACCAGCCGGAGGATGCCGCCGTCGCCCCCCTGGTCCTCAAAACCGCCGAGAAGGCCTACGCTCCGGCGGGTGCCCTGGTGCAGTATGAACCGCGGGGCCAAACCCTGATTATCCTGTACCCGGACCGGGCTAGCCTGGCCCGTCAGTTTGGCTGGGCGGCCAGTGAAAGCGCCATGGGGGTGTACTGGGGCGGGGTCATCCGTATCCTGTCACCCTATGCTTGGATTAATAGCAAAGACCCCCGGGAGGTAACCAGGGTCTTTACTGCTACGGGGCCGGTGGCCCACGAGTTTACCCATCTGCTGGTAGATGAGAAGGCCCGGGGTAATTACCCGCGCTGGCTGACGGAGGGTATCGCCCAGTATGTAGAAAGGCAGCTGACCGGCTTTACCCTGCCCGGCGCGCCGGGGGCTAGCGGCTGGTACGCCTTAAAAGATATGGATTATGGGTTTGATAATCTGGACGACCAGACCCTGGCTTACCGCCAGTCTTACTTGCTGGTCGACTACCTTATAGGCCGCTATGGCCTGCCCAACCTGGACAGGCTCCTGGATCGCCTGGGCCAGGGGGTTACCCTGGACCGGGCCTTCCAGGAGGTCCTGGGCACTACCACTGCCGCTTTCGCGGCAGCCTTTGCCCGGGATGTGCCCTTAAACCAGGCCGGGGCCCTGGAGCCGGCCAGTTAGTTTGCCGAAGATCCGGGAATAGCTCCCGGGTCTTTTTTTATCTTGACCAGGCCCGCCCTCTTATAAAGACGCCGACAGGAGGCAATATTAGAATTAAAAGCTGGTTCTAAGTCCAAGGTTCGGGAGGTATTATTTTGGGATTGTTTGCCTCTGCTAACTTCAGGCGGTACCTGGTTATAGCCCTGCTCTTTATCCTCAGCACGGCCATGGGCGCGGGGGCGGGGGTGGCCCTGGCCCCGCGCGTACTACCCAGTCCCCTGCCGCCGGCACCTGTCCCGCCCGCCGGGCTTAACCCGCCGGCGGGGCAGCCGGTCCAGTTTAGCGCTGACTCCCCGGTGGTTACCATCGCCCGGCAGGTAGGTCCGGCGGTAGTCGGGGTGGCGGCCCTGGCGGGCCGGAGCTTTACCGGGGATGGGGCGGTTAAGCAGGGCTCAGGGGTTATCTTTGATGGCAATAAAGGCTACATCGTGACCAACAACCACGTTATCGCCGGTGCCGGGCAGATAAGCGTCAGCCTGGACCATAACCAGTCTTATCCGGCCACAGTGGTGGGCGCTGATGAGCGCAGCGACCTGGCCGTCTTGCAAATAAAGGGGGCCAATCTACCCCAGGCCCGCCTGGGGGATTCCGGCGCGGTCCAGGTGGGGGAAACAGTAGTGGCCATAGGCAACCCCCTGGGGCGGGAATTCGCCCGCTCGGTGACCGTGGGGGTCATCAGCGCTTTGAACCGGGAGGTGACCGTCCCGGGACCGCGGGGGGTAGAGATCACCCTGAAAACCCTGCAGACCGACGCCCCCATTAACCCTGGCAACAGCGGCGGGGCCCTGGTGAATCTGAGGGGCGAAGTGATCGGCATCAACAGCGTCAAAATAGCCGCCAGCGGGGTGGAGGGTATGGGCTTCGCCATTCCCATCAACGACGTGCGGCCCATTATCGATCAGATTATAACCCGGGGCCGGGTTACCCACCCCTTCCTGGGTATTTATAACCTGCGGGAGATTACCCCGGAGATGGCCCGGTGGTATAATATCCCGGAGGGGGTGTATATCGGCGGCGTTTTTAATGATGGGCCGGCGGCCCGGGCGAGGTTGCAGGTGGGAGATGTCATCATCGCCGTGGACAACAACCGGGTAGCCACTTACGCCGACATCCAGCGCCTGGTTAACCAGAAAGCCCCGGGGGATAAAGTAACTTTAACTGTCGTCCGCCTGACGAACAAAAAGCAACAGGACTTTACCCTTACCCTGGGGGAAATGCCGTCGAAATAAAGGTATGCAGCATGTTGACCTGCTAACCGTTGGTCGCATCCGGGAGGGCTATTTAACCGCCGGGATAAACGAGTACCTGAAACGCCTGCAGCCCTACGCCCGGGTGCGCATCCGGGAAGGTCCGGAAGAAAAGGTCCCCGACCACCCATCCCCGGTCCAGGTAGAGCAGATTTTGGACTGCGAAGGGGTCTACATCAGGCGCCACCTGAGTCCGGGTATCTATACCATAGCCCTGGACCGGGAAGGCGCGATGCTCTCTTCCGAAGACCTGGCCGCCCGGATGGCGGACCTCGCCTTGGCCGGGCGCAATGACCTGGCCTTTATTATCGGCGGCACCCTGGGGCTGGCCCGGGACATCCTGGCGACGGCCGACCTGCGCCTCTCCTTTTCCCGCTTTACCTTCCCCCACCAGCTCATGCGCTTGATCCTCCTGGAACAGCTCTACCGGGCCTATAAAATCCAGCGCGGTGAGACCTACCACCGCTAATCTTACTATGCCTGTTTTGGCGAGGGCTGAACCCGCCTTAAATAGCCCGGGG
>JASUSX010000015.1 GCA_030445875.1 Clostridia bacterium | reverse complement strand
ATGATATGAAAAAGCTACTTCTGGCAACCCGGGGCAAGGTTTTTACTTTAAAAACCATGGACCGCTTGCTTGAGTTTACCCGATTACAGGAGTTTAGAACTAGATAATAGCATTAAGGAAATTCTATCAATCTGGCAGGATTTTAAGCCCCCGTGTTGAATATGTTAACCCATCAAAACTTCAAGGTAGTGTGGGAGGATGGCAGGATGAAGTTTTTTATTTTGGGTCTGTATTTTGCTGCTCTGATCATTATTGGTTTTTATAGCTCGAAGAAATCGCGGGATGTCGGCGGCTTTTTCCTGGGTAACCGGACCGTGGGCCCCTGGATTTCGGCCTTCGCCTACGGGACGACCTACTTCTCCGCCGTCATTTTTATTGGCTACGCTGGTAAGGTGGGCTGGGGCTTCGGCCTTTCTGACTTATGGATCGTCATCGGCAACGCTTTTATCGGCACCTTCCTGGCCTGGAAGGTCCTGGCGCGGCCGACGCGGGAAATGACGGCGCGCCTGAAAGCCATGACCATGCCCGAGTTCCTGGCGGCACGCTACGACAGCCCGGCCCTGCGCACGGTGGGGGCGCTGATAATCTTTATTTTTCTGGTCCCCTACTCGGCGTCGGTTTACATGGGCCTGAGCTACCTCTTTGAGCAGGTTTTTCATATTAATTTCACTACGGCCCTGATAGCCATGGCCGTCTTTACGGCGGCCTACCTGGTCCTGGGCGGTTATATCGCCGTCACCCTGACGGACTTTATCCAGGGTCTGATCATGATCGGCGGCGTCTTTGTTCTTATATATTATGTCCTGGACGCACCGCCGGTGGGCGGGCTGGCGGCCGGTGTCAGCCGCCTGGCGGCTATCAACCCGCAGCTGGTTTCCCCTGTGGGGCCCAACTGGTTCGCCCTCCTATCCCTGGTGTTACTCACCAGCCTGGGGCCCTGGGGCCTGCCCCAGATGGTGCAGAAGTTCTATGCCATCAAGGATGAGCGCTCCATCTGGCCGGCGACGGTGGTTTCTACCCTCTTTGCTGGAATTATCGCCACCGGTGCCTATTTCACCGGTGCCTTCGGCCGCCTCTTCTTCAACAATCAGATGCCCTTGCTGGGCGGCAAGCCCAACCCGGACCTGATCATGCCCCAGATTATCAACCAGTACCTGCCGCCCTGGGTGGGGGTGCTGCTCCTCCTGCTGGTGCTGGCGGCCTCCATGTCCACCCTGGCCTCCCTGGTGCTGGTTTCCAGCTCGGCCGTGGCTATCGACCTGGTCCAGGGGGCGGCCCCAGGCGTGTCGCGACGGGCGGTAATGACCCTCCTGCGTTTCCTGTGTATTTTCTTTATCGGCCTGTCGGTCTATATTGCCCTCAAGCCCACCATTATCCTGGTCCTCATGTCCCTCTCCTGGGGTACGGTGGCCGGCGCCTTCCTGGCGCCCTACCTCTATGGGCTCTACTGGCCGCGCACCACTAAAGTCGGGGCCTGGGCGGGGCTTCTGAGTGGGCTTTTGATATCCCTGGGCTTATCCTTCTATTACCACCTTGACGGTAGCGTTATCCCGACCATCGGCTCCCTGGCCATGATCATCCCCCTGGGGGTAGTCCCCCTGGTGAGCCTGGTCACCCCGGCCTTTTCCCGGGAGCACCTGGCCTGGGTGTTTGGCTCCGGCAGGGTGAGTACGGTAACATCTAAAGGACTGGTGAGTGATGATCTGGGATTCGGCAAATGAGTGCCGCCCGCGGGCGGAGATTGAGGCTTTGCAGCTGGCCCGCCTCCAGGAAACGGTGACCCGGGTCTACGAGCGGGTGCCCTTCTACCGGCAGTCCCTGGACGCCAAGGGTATTCGCCCCTCGGACATCCGCAGCCTGGCCGATGTGCGTTTGTTACCCATGACCACCAAGGAAGACTTCCGCCAGAATTATCCCTATGGCCTTTTCGCAGTGCCCTTGAAGGAAGTGGTCCGCCTCCACGCCTCCTCCGGTACCACCGGCCGGCCGGTGGTGGTAGGCTATACCCGTCGGGACATGGAGACCTGGACGGACCTGGTGGCGCGGATGGTCTCCCTGGCCGGGGTGACGTCGGCCGATGTCGCCCAGGTGGTCTTCGGTTACGGCCTCTTCACCGGCGGCTTCGGCCTCCACTATGGCCTGGAACGGGTGGGAGCCACCGTCGTCCCGGCTTCGGCCGGCAACTCCAAACGGCATATTATGTTAATGCGCGACTTCGGCACCACCGTCCTTGTGGGCACGCCTTCTTACGTCCTGCACCTGGCCGAGGTGGCGGAAGAGGAAGGCGTCGATCCCCTGGCCCTCCCCGTGCGCCTGGGCCTCTTTGGCGGCGAGGCCTCCAGCCGGGAGATGCTTAAAGAGATCGAGCGGCGCTGGGGGATGCTGGCCACGGATAACTACGGCCTGTCGGAGGTTATGGGACCTGGTGTGTCTGGCGAATGTGAGTACCAGGACGGCCAGCATGTGGCCGAAGACCACTTCCTGGTGGAAATATTGGACCCGGCCACCGGCGAACCCTGCCCGCCGGGGGTCAAGGGCGAGGTGGTCATAACCACCCTGACCAAGGAAGCCCTGCCGGTGTTGCGTTACCGCACCCGGGATATTTCTTGTTTGAATTTTGAGCCCTGCCGCTGCGGCCGCATCACGGCGCGCCTGGCCAAGATCACCGGTCGCACGGACGACATGCTCATTATCCGCGGCGTCAACGTCTTCCCCTCCCAGGTGGAGAGCGTCCTCATGGAAATCGACGGTGTGTCGCCCCACTACCAGCTTATCGTCAGCCGGCGTAACTACCTGGATGAGCTGGAGATCCGGGTGGAGGTGGACCCGGACTTCTTCAGCGACCGTTACCGCCACCTGGAGGAATTGGAGGAGAAGATCGACGACCGCTTGCATACGGTGCTGCAATTGAAGGCCCGGGTACGCCTGGTGGAGCCCCACAGCATCGCCCGCAGTGAGGGCAAGGCCCAGCGGGTGGTGGACCTGCGGCCGAAATAATCAACTAAAGCAGTCAGCTAAATAATGATGGACTTGGAAACCCGTTAAGCGGGTTTTATTTTTTAGCGACCGAGGTATACCCTGGATTAAAATTAAGTAGTGACTGGAAGCAGGTAATAAGTTAGAATAAAAGTATTGCGGCCTGATTATATCAGGCCAGAAGCGTTGGAGAGGTGGAACTGTGCGGGAATTATTAATCGGTAATCATGCCCTGGCCCGGGGTGCCTGGGAGGCGGGGTTGCGGGTAGCCGCGGCCTATCCGGGGACGCCGAGTACGGAGATCATCGAAGCCCTGGCCCAGTACCCGGAAGTTTATGCCGAATGGGCCCCTAACGAAAAAGTGGCCCTGGAGGTGGCTATCGGCGCCTCTATCGGCGGCGCCCGCTCCCTGGCGGCCATGAAGCATGTGGGCGTTAACGTCGCTGCTGACCCCCTGATGACCCTGGCCTATACCGGCGTTAACGCCGGCCTGGTTTTGGTGTCGGCCGACGACCCGGGGCTTTTTAGCTCCCAGAATGAGCAGGATAACCGCTTTTACGCCCGGATGGCCCAGATCCCCTGCCTGGAGCCGGCCGACAGCCAGGAAGTGCGGGATATGACCAGGCTGGCCTTTGACCTGAGCGAGGAATTCGATACCCCGGTCATGCTACGCCTGACGACGCGGATTGCCCACTCATATAGCCCCGTAGAATCGGGTGAACGCCAGGAGATACCCCTCAAGGATTATGTCAAGCAGCCGGCCAAGTACGTCATGCTGCCGGCCTTCGGTAAGGTGCGCCACCGGGCAGTGGAAGAAAGGCGACAAAAACTCCTGACTTATGCAGAAACAACCCCCTTAAACCGGGTGGAGTGGGCCGACCTCCGCGTGGGCGTCATTACGGCGGGGGTTGCCTACCAGTATGTTAAGGAGGCCCTGCCCGGTGTTTCCGTATTGAAGCTGGGGTTAACCTATCCCTTACCGGAAAAGCTGGTGCGCGATTTCGTCAATGAGGTAGGCGCCTGCTATGTAGTGGAAGAACTGGAGCCTTTCCTTGAAGATCAGCTTCGCGCCCTGGGTCTGCCGGTGACCGGCAAGGCACTGGTACCGCGGGTAGATGAGTTGAGCAGTATCATTGTCGCCCAAACTGTAGGCGCCCGGGTGGCGGCTATGGATCCGGCGATGGTTGCTTCCGACCTGGCCGCGGTAGCCTTATCTGGAGCCGGGGCCATGGGTGGTCAAGGGGCCTGCGAAGGAGCGCATCTGGAGGCTAAAGAAGCTGCGGCCGCTGCGCCGGCCGATCTCCCCGGCCGGCCGCCCCTCATGTGCCCTGGCTGCCCCCACCGCGGCGTCTTCTACGTCCTGAAGAAGCTCGGGCTGGTGGTGGCCGGTGACATCGGCTGCTACACCCTGGGGGCGACGCCGCCATTGCAGGCCATGGACACCTGCATCTGCATGGGGGCCAGCCTGGGGGTGTCCATGGGCCTGGAGAAGGCCCGGGGAGCGGAGTTTGCCCGCCGGGTGGTGGGGGTCATCGGTGACTCTACCTTCCTCCACTCGGGTATGACCGGTCTGCTGGAAATGGTCTACAACGGCGGCACGGGCACCCTGATCATCCTGGACAACAGCACTACGGCCATGACCGGCCACCAGGATCACCCGGGTACGGGTTATACCGCGTCCCATCAGCCGGCCCCGAAGGCCGACCTGGAACAGATAGCCCGCGCCCTGGGAGTTCACCGGGTGCGGGTGGTGGACAGCTACGATCTGGAGGCAGTGGAAAGGGCCATCCAGGAGGAAACAGCGGCCCCGGAGCCGTCGGTGATTATCGTCCGCCGGCCCTGCGCCCTTCTGAAAAGGGAGAAGGAAGCTGTTTATACTGTCGACCCGGAAGCCTGCCTGGGTTGCCGCTATTGCCTGGATCTGGGTTGCCCGGCCCTCTCCTTTAACGGTGAGCAGGCGGTTATCGACCCGGTCCAGTGCAACGGCTGCGGCCTGTGTACCCAGGTGTGCCCGAACGAGGCCATCAGGAAAGCGGGTGAGGATAATGAGTAACGAAGTAATCAACGTCCTCCTGGTCGGTGTCGGCGGCCAGGGAACCATCCTCGCCGGCCGCGTCCTCTCCCGGGCGGCTCTCTCCCTGGAGGGCGAGGTTAAGGTCTCCGATATCCACGGCATGGCCCAGCGGGGCGGCAGCGTGGTGACCCAGGTGCGTTTCGGCCCCCGGGTCTTTGCCCCGGTTATGGCTCCCGGTACGGCCGACTTTCTGGTGGCCTTTGAAAAGCTGGAGGCGCGGCGCTGGCTGCCCTACCTGCGGGCGGAGGGCTGGCTTATTGTCAACGATCAGGAGATGCCGCCCCTGCCGGTTCTTACCGGTGTGGCTACCTACCCGGAGGACCTGGTGGGGGAGATGGGCCGGTTGGTTAAGAATATGCTGGCCCTGCACGCCCTGGACCTGGCCCGCCTGGCCGGCAACGTCAAAGCCGTCAATATGGTCCTCATGGGCGCCCTGGCGCGGCGGCTGCCCATCAGCCGGGAGGCCTGGGAGAACGCCCTGGCGGATTCCGTACCGGAGAGGTTTCTGGAGGTAAATAGAAAAGCCTTCCAGCTGGGCTGGGAGGGAGGCGGAGAATAAAGTAAAAAGGTCCCACCTGCCGGGATATTATCCTGAAGGAGGTGGGACCGGTGGTTGCAGTATCAAAGACGTCCAGGTTAGAAAAACCGCAGGAGCAACGGGTTCGAACGCGTCTTTTCCCATGTTTCCCGTTCCTTATCAATATAAGCGTCAATATCTTTTCGGGTTTCGCCAAAGGTGTTTTTTAGCGAACCGGCTAACAGCTCTGTGTAACTCTTCGTTTTAGGCGAGAGAATAATTTTATCACCCTTTACCAGCAAGAAGGCAAGCCCCTTGCCTCCCGCGGAACGAAGGGAGGTGCGGAGTAGGGCTTGTTCACGCACTCATCTTCTGTGTCGCCACCTGCTCTTGTAACTGGTCCAGCAGGTCAATAACCAGATGGGAAGCTGACCCCAGTTGCTGCTGCAACCGACTGGCAGTATCCCGGTCACCGGAGCGGGCGGCCTGGACGATCTGCCGCGCCAGCTCATGGACCTGCCGGTGGGGTGCATCCAGCTCGCGGAAGGCGGGATGGTTGATTACGGCCGGGTTTTCCTCGGCATCGTACCAGCGCCCCAGGCGGCAGACGTGATGGGAGGTAATTGCTTCCGGGGTTAATTCTTCGCGCCCCTGGAGGAAGTTGTAAACCCGCTGCATCCACAGCAGGTGGTCGGTCTTGGCCAGCTCCAGGAGGTCCCAGGTACTAAGGTTCAGGCGCAGGCGGCCCAGGAGCTGGCGCAAGTCTTCCGCCTGGCGGGTTACGGCCACCACCTGGTCGACGGTCTGGCCGGCGTCGTCCCCTACCCGGTCGGCCAGGGCGGCGATGTTGCTGACGCTGGTGGCCAGTTCCTCCACCAGGGAGGCTGACTCCTCCACCCCGGCGGAGATGTGCTGGGTCTTAGCATTGATCCCCTCGAAAATAGCCAGGACCTCCTGCAGGCGATTAGAAGCGTTCCCGGCCAGGCCGGCGCCCCGGCCGGCCGCCTGGACAGCGTTCTGGACCATAGCCGTTGTTTGCTCCGCGGTGGCGGCCATAGCATTAATCCGATCGCGGACGTTGTCAGCAGCTCCAGTCGCGGCTTCGGCCAGCTTTTTGACCTCATCAGCCACGACGGTAAAAGTTCTACCGGCGGCCCCGGCCCGGGCAGCCTCGATGCTAGCGTTCAGGGCCAGCAGGCGGGTCCTGGCGGCGATGGCGGTAATGCTTTTGATAATTTCCCGGGCTGCTTCGGCTTGCTCCTGCCAGGCCTGGACCTGTCCGGCCAGCCCGGCCATGGTGGCTTTGAGGGCCTGGAACTCCGCCAGGGCCGCCTGGACCACCTGGATGTTGGCGGCCAGGCTCTCCCGGCCTTCCTCCGCCTCCCGGGCCAGGGCCGCCGCCCGGGTGGCCAGGTCATCAGCGTTGGCGGCCATTTCCTCCATGGCGGCTGTAGCCTCCTGGAGTTGCTCGGCCTGGTCGGCGGCGGCTGTGGCCATCTGGCCGGCGAAGATGTTGGTGTTGGCAGCAAAATTGACGACCCGGCTTAAGGCGACAGTGACCTCGATAAAGAGGTTGTTCAGGCGCTCCCGGCAGGCGCGGATACCGTCATATACCCCCTGCAGGGGCCCGGTTACCGCCGGATGCAGGCTGCCTTCCCGGAGGTCACCCTCTTGGACAGCCGCCAGGGTTGCCCGCAGTTCATCCAGCCCGGCCCGGCTGACAGGTATTTCTTCCATCGCAGTTGATGGGTCAATATTTTTTGTAAATAGCCACATTATCCAGTGCTCCCTTCCCAAGCTGGTAACTATCTTTTTAATATTATAGCTAATAGTAACCATTACTGCAAGTACCAGGAGATTAAATTTTGATTAACACGGAGAATCTAAGGTATTATTGTATCAGTATCCACCGGTAGCTTTGTCGAGTGATTACCAGAAATCTTGGTACCGACTCTGATTATCTATGGGGCATCTGATAGGCAAGTACCCGTGGCCTGGGCCCGGAGGGCGCACTATTTAATTAAAGGCTCGCAACTATACATCTGCCGAAGCGGGCACTGGCTGCCGCGGGAAAAGCCGGATGAGTTTAACAGGGTGGTTACTAGTTTTTTAGCTGAGGAGTGAATTCTGAATCGAAGCAAGGCCCGGTGTTCCAGTTTTGCCCGTTCCTGCTGTAGTGGAGTAGTAAATTCTGAATCGAAACAAAGCAGCTATTACAATTAAGTTATTAAGTCCCGGAGGTATACATAACATGCAGATGCTCGACTTAATCCGCCGCAAGCGGGAGGGTGAAACCCTGGAGCCGGCGGAAATCGAAGCCATGATTCGCGATTATACGGTCGGGGCAATCTCCGACTACCAGATGGCTGCTTTCCTTATGGCCGTCTATTTCCGCGGCCTGAGCCGGGAGGAAACGGCGGCCCTTACTCGGGCCATGGTAGCCTCCGGCGAGCAAATGGACTGGAAATCCATCCCTGGCGTCAAGGTCGACAAGCACAGCACCGGTGGCGTGGCCGACACCACCACCCTGGTTCTGGCGCCCCTGGTGGCCGCCGCCGGGGTGCCGGTGGTCAAGATGTCCGGCCGCGGCCTGGGGCACACCGGTGGCACCATCGACAAGCTGGAGTCCATCCCCGGCTTCCGGGTGCAGCTTACCCGCGAAGAGATGGTCCGCCAGGTAAAGGAGATCGGCCTGGCCGTCACCGCCCCGACGGGGCAACTCGCCCCGGCCGATGGCAAACTTTACGCCCTGCGCGACGTCACGGCCACGGTGGAAAGCATCCCCCTCATTGCCAGCAGCGTCATGAGCAAAAAAATCGCCGCCGGCGCCGGAGCCATCGTCCTGGATGTCAAAGTAGGCAGCGGCGCTTTTATGCCCGACCTGGATTCGGCCCGGGAGCTGGCCTGGACCATGGTAGCCCTGGGCCGGGACGTCGGGCGGCGGGTGGTGGCCGTTATCACCAACATGGACGAACCCCTGGGGATGATGGTGGGCAATGCCCTGGAGGTCCGGGAGGCCATCGCCGTTTTGTCCGGCGGCGGGCCACAGGAGTTGCGGGAGGTTTGCCTCACCCTGGGCAGCCAGATGCTTTTGCTGGCTGGAGTAGGCGATAGCGGGGATGTGTGCCGGCAATGGGAAGGAATACCGGCCGGAGCTACCGCTGGTACCAGAAAGGCGGACCGGCGCCTTGAAGGATTTCCGCCTGGAGCAACCGGTAGTGCCAGGGAGGTGCACCAGGGCCAGGAGGGATCGCTACCTGAAGCCGCCAGCAATGCAAAAGAGGCGCGTCGGCGCCTGGAGGACCTCCTTACCAGGGGCGCCGCCCTGGCCAAATTCCGGCAGTTTATTGCCGCCCAGGGCGGCGACCCGGCAGTGGTTGACCGGCCGGAACTCCTGCCCACAGCCAGGGAACAGGTGACGGTAACCGCTGCGGGTAGCGGCTACCTCAGCGCCGTCCAGGCGCGCCTGGTGGGCGAAGCGGCCATGCTCCTGGGGGCTGGCCGGCTGACCAAAGAAAGCCCCGTCGACCTGGCGGTGGGTATCGAATTAAAGAAACGTCGCGGTGATTACGTTAGTGCCGGCGAACCCCTGGCCGTCTTCCACATCAACGACCGGACCAACCTGGAGGCGGCCCGGGAGAGGTTCCTGGCGGCCTATACCCTGGCCGCCGCACCCCCCGCCCCGCAGCCCCTGGTGTATGAGATAATCGAGGGATAAGCTGGGCCACACATGTTTTACGGCCGGGATGTTAAAAACTCCAGGGGATGTGCCGGAAGAATTTTAAGTTGCCGGGAACTTTTACCTGTGCGGTAACGTCTATAAAAGATGGGGTGGTAAGAGATTAGATCAGGCCGGATAACAGATTAACGTCCAGGCCGCCGACTTACTGCCTCTCCCACTTTTATATTAATAGGGCAGGATTAAACCGGAGCGAAAATTTAGGGAAGGGCTGGCGATAACCCTTCCCCACCAGGGGGAATCCAGCAGGTGGCATTACGGACAGGGACCGGGCGGGCCGGCAGGAAAAACGGTATCAGCAGGCAGGTGTTACTCCTGGTTAACGGCCTGATGTGCTGGCTCTATTTTATCTGTACCGGTGCGGCTGCCGCAGCACCCGCCGGGCAGCAGCAGGTCGACATCCAGGCTGCCGTAGGTTGGGAAGGCCGGGGCGTACCGGGCCGGACGGTACCTGCGGTAGTTGATTTACATAATCCAGGAAACACCGATCTGGAGGGCGTTGTCGAAGTCGTTACCTACCATAAACAGACCTTCCCGCCCCCGCCGGGCGCGCCGCCGGGGACGCCGTCGGTGCGGCCGCCCCTCTACAGCCCGGCGGCAGCCTACGGCGAGGCCCTGGTGCTGCCAGCCGGCGGCAGCAAGCAGGTTATTCTTTGGTTCCCCCTGATCTCCCCGGACAAACTCACCTTCCGTTTCCGCGCCGGGGAGGAGATCCTGGGCAGCATGGAAACGCAACTGACTACCCCCCCGCTCAGCGGCCCGGTGATGCAGGCCATCGGCGTCCTGGGCCAGGTACCGCCGGCCCTGGAGAAGGTGCGTGTCATGGGCCGTGACGGCGTCCCGCGGGTGCCGGCTATCTTCCCCCTGACGGCCCGGTTATTGCCGGAAGCGCCGGAACACCTGGAGGCCCTGCAGGCGGTGGTGGTAGCCGGTTTTGACGGCGGCAACCTGACGGCGGCCCAGAGGGAGGCCCTGGCCGCCTGGGTGCGCCAGGGCGGGCAACTAATCCTGGCCGGGGGCGTGGACGCGCCCCGCTTCCTGGCTGTCTTGCCGGAAAAGGATCGACCCCTTACTGTGGGGGGCACTGCCACCCGCAGCAACTGGCAGGCAGCGGCCGCCTGGCTGGGGCTGTCCGGGCTGCCGGACCAGGCGGCTACCATCGCCCGCTGGCAGGGCCGCTCCGGCCTGCCCCTGGGCAATGACCCGGACCTGGGCCTGGAAGTGAAGAGCGGCACCGGGTCCCTGGTGGCTCTGGCCTTTGACCCCCTCCTGGAACCCTGGCGGGCCGGCGATGGCGGCCAGACCCTCTGGCAGAAGCTCCTCGATAGCAACGCCAATGACGAAATGCAGATGAAATACGGCGGTTTACCTCCGGCTAACCTCCTGGCGCGCCTGGACAGCCTCATGGGTACCACCCGCGCTTTGCCGGACCGGGCTTTTCCCCCGGCGCGGGCGGTGGCCCTTTACCTCCTCCTCTTTATCGTCCTCGCCGGGCCGGTCACCTTTATCTGGCTGCGCCGCCGGCAGCAGCCGGAGTACGCCTGGCTGGCCGTACCCCTGCTGGGGCTCACTTTTGCCGGGGCCGTTTACGGCTACATGCTTTTAAGCGGCGGCAACGTCATTATCAACGCCGTCCGGGTGGTTAACCAGGACGGTGGAGCCGGGGATCAGGCTCTGACGGCGGTGGGCTTCTTCGCCCCTACAGCGGCCCGTTTTGAGGCTCGCCTGGCCGACCCGGGAGTACCGGTGCGGGTGGCCCTCACGGGGCGCTCGTCTGACGAAGGGAAAGAAGACGGCCAGCCGGAGTATACCGTCACTTACGGTAGCGACCTGGCGGTGGCCTTTAGCCCAGCTACCCAGTGGGGGATGCGCACCCTGGCCTTCCAGCGGGAGGACCAGCAGGACCTGGCAGGCTTCCGGGCCGAACTCCAGGTCCAGGGGCAGGCCCTGGTGGGCACCATCTACAATGATACCAATCTGCACCTGGAGAATGTGGGCCTGATCGCCGGCCCGGTTTACCAGGCCGTACCCTCCCTGGCCCCGGGGGCAAAGTTTCCGGTGCACCTGGAGATCCCGCCGCCGCCCACGACCTTCGATCCCCGCGGTAATTACGGGAGCCGTTTCCAGAGCTGGCAGCTCTTCGTGTCCCCGGCCGGGGCCGCCGTTACCACTACTATGTCCACTGGCCCGGCGGTGACCAAAGCTGCCCTGCCCCCACCCCTGCCCGGCCCCTCGTACCTGGACCCGCTGCGGCCGGCCCGGCCCCTGACGGCCGAGGAGCAGCGCCGGGCTGATTTGTTGAACAACTTTCTTTATGATAATCGCTGGGGAGGGGGCCGGATGGGCAACAGCGCTATCCCCCTGACCCTGGTAGCCTTCTGCACGGAACCGATGGCCGACCTGAACCTGGCCTCCCCCCGCGGCCGCACCCACTACCTGACCATGGTGATCCGGCGGCCGTTTTTACAGCTTGCCACCGGTCCCTTTACCCTGCCGGCCGGCCTGGTCCAGCCGGTAGTGGATGGGGAGGCAATGCGGGGCAGTTCCGGCCACGGCAATGCCATGGCCATCATCGACGGCCACATGGTTTACGCCTTCCGCCCCGGACTGCCCCCTGAAGCTAAGTTTGAGGAGATTACCATTACCTTTCCCTTTTTCCTGTCCATGACGCCACCGGGTAACCCCAAAGGGGCAACAGGACCGCCGGCGCCCCAGATGACGGCAGTGGTCGCCGGCGCCCTGGAGATCTATAACCCGGCGCGCCAGGCCTGGGAAAAGCTGGCCGGGGCGAATGAATTCCGCCTGCCGAGCAGTTACGCCACCCCGGACGGCGAGGTGCGCCTGCGGGTCAACGACCGCCAGGCCACCGGGGGTCAGGAATTCTACTTCCTGCCGCCATCCATTTCCTACCAGGGAGTAAAGGAGTAAAATCAGGAAAGCAGGTGCCATATTGATCGTCACCCGGGGACTCACCAAAAGGTATGGCCGCATCCAGGCCCTTAAAGGCCTGGATATGGAAGTGCCGGAGGGTGCCGTCTACGGCTTTATCGGCCAGAACGGCGCTGGCAAGACGACTACGTTACGCATCCTGGCCGGCCTGCTCCGCGCTGACGGCGGCCAGGCTACCATCGGCGGCTACGATATCCAGCGCCACCCGCGGGTCATCCACGACCTCGTCGGCTACATGCCTGATTTCTTCGGTGTCTATGACGACCTGCGGGTGGGGGAATACCTGGAGTTTTACGCCGCTGCCTATGGCATCCGGGGGGCCACGGCGCGGACTTTAAGGGACGGCCTGCTGGAACTCGTAGATTTGGCCGCCAAAAGGGACGCCTTTGTCGACACCCTCTCCCGGGGTATGCAGCAGCGCCTCTGCCTGGCGCGGGCCCTCATCCACGACCCCCCGGTTCTGCTCCTGGATGAGCCGGCCAGCGGCCTGGACCCCCTGGCCCGGGTAGAGATGCGGGAACTCTTAAAAGAACTCTGCCTCATGGGTAAGACCATTATCATCAGCAGCCATATCCTTTCCGAGCTGGCCGATCTCTGCACCCACATCGGCATGGTCGCCGACGGCCGTATCTTGCGCCAGGGGCCCCTGGAAGCGGTCCTGGCGGCCGCCCGCTCCCGGCGTTATACCATGCGCTGCCTGGGAACGGCGGATGCGGCCGTAACTTTACTGGCGGCTTTTCCCGAGGTCACGGTCGGCGAGCCAAGGCCGGTTAATGGTTCGGGGGATGAGCAGGTGGAGCTGGTCCTGCCCGGCGGCGCCACGCAGGCCGTCGCGGTGCTGCGTCACCTGATTGCCAACGGGGTGGCCGTAACCCATTTTGCCGAGACCTGGACTAACCTGGAAACAACCTTTATTGAACTGGCGCGGGAAGAAACAGCCTGATAGGGAGGGGGACATCAATAGTGGCGGAGACCCTCAACGAAACCGCCGGGCAACCGGGGGCAGGGATAAACTTGCGCCGGTGGCTGGGGGCTTTCCTGGACGGCCTGCAGGCCGGCCTGGCACCCATGCTGGCCAAAGAGATGCGCAGCCGTACCCGGGGCTTACGGTCGCCGGTGCTGTTAACCATCTATCTATTAATCCTGACGGGCGTAGTAACAGGGCTTTTGTGGCTTATCCGCGATAAAGCCCGGCTGGTCGGGCCGGAGATTGGCCTCAACCTGTTCAGCTTCTTTACCCTGGTCATGGTCATGCTGCTGGCCTTTATCGCCCCGGCCATGGCGGCCGGGGCTATCAGCGGCGAAAGGGAGCGCCGTACCTATGACCTGCTTATGGTCACCAGGGCCTCCGCCGCCGGAATCGTCCTGGGCAAATGGCTGGCTTCGGTTATGTACCTCCTCTGGCTGGTGCTGGCAGCCCTGCCCGTCTTTGCTGTTATTTACCTCTACGGTGGTATGCCAGCGCGGCAGGTGGGCCTGACCCTGATTATAATACTGGCAACTGGCATGAGCTACGGTGCCCTGGGCCTGGCCCTGTCGGCGGTGTTGAAACGCAGCCAGGCGGCGACCATCATCGCCATTATCCTGGTCTTTGTCCTCCTCTTTGGCACCCTGGTGGGGGCCGTCCTGCAGCTGGATTACCTGCACAGCCGCGCCGCGGCGGCGGGGGAATCCTACCCGCAGCCGGGCATACCCTGGTACGTCTTCCACAGCCCCCTGCCGGCCCTGACCTCGGTTTTGCCCGGCGGTGATGGGCGGACAGCCGCGGGGTTCAGAATGCCCCTGCTGGGGGATCTGCTGCGGGACTTCTGGCAGCAGTTTAACCTGGTGCCGGCAGCCGGTATGACGGTCAAAATGGGATATAGTTATGCGTCAGGGTACATCGGGATGGGGCCGGGGTTAGCTCCCGAGCCTCCGGGTGGCCTGGCGGCCCTGCCCTTCTGGGCGCGTTTCTTGATTAACCAGGCCGCCCTCTTATTCCTGTGTCTGCTGGTGGCCACGGTGGCCGTCATGCCGGTGAAACCCTGGCAGATATCGCGGCGGCGGTAAGAGAGGCCGGCAGAGGACTGCATGTGATTGCACTGCGGCCAGTGCCGGTGGATGCAGAGGAAAGGAAACGGCTGAGGTGGTATGTGTGTCAGGGCGCGAACCTGAGGGGCCGGGACGGCCGGCAGGAACGGTTGATCAGGCCTTTACTTCTCCACAGCCGCCGGGAGTGCCCGCCTGGGCTCCGGCACGGTTGCAACCGCAACCCATAGCAGGGGGTCCCGCCCGGAGCCGGCGCCGGAATGTTTTGCCGGTATGGCAAAAAATAACCTTGCAGTTAGCTCGTTTGAAGCCCCCGGCCCGGGCCGGCTGGCCCGAGGGAGGGCTGCGCCAGATCCTGGCACCCTTCACCCGACGGGTGGAGCGGCGTTATGCCCTGGAAACCCTGCGCCTGGCCCTGACCTGGGGCCTGGCCGTAGCGGCTACCCTGTTGGTCTTTCTCCACTGGACGCCCCTGCCGGCGGTGAAGATAGCGGCTATAGCCGGTAGCCTGGCGGCCGGCGCCTTAAGCGCTTGG
>JASUSX010000014.1 GCA_030445875.1 Clostridia bacterium | reverse complement strand
TCCCAATGGTGCGGGGAAAACTACGGTTTTTAATCTGTTGAGCGGTATTTATAAGCCCACCAGCGGGAAAATCTTTTTCGAAGGCCGCGACGTGACCCAGTACAAAACCTTTCAATTTGCCCAGCTAGGTATTTCGAGGACGTTTCAAAACATACGCCTTTTTTCCAACCTCTCTGTGTTACAAAACGTGCTGATTGCCTCTAACCGCCAGGCAGACTACAATTTTGTAGCAGCCATGTTGCGCTTACCACGTTATAAAAGGCAGGAGATGGAGCTACGGGATAAAACCATGGAATTGCTCCGCAAAGTTAATCTAGATATGAGGGCAAAAGAAATAGCCCGCAACCTGCCTTACGGGCACCAGCGGAGGCTGGAAATAGTTCGGGCGCTGGCCACTAACCCCAAGTTATTACTCCTGGACGAACCGGCAGCTGGAATGAACCCCCAGGAATCATTAGAATTAGTTGAGTTTATCCGCTGGATCAAACAAAAATTCAACCTGACTATCCTGCTCATCGAACATCATATGGACGTGATTATGGAAATAAGCGATTATATTGTCGTATTGAACTTCGGCAAGACCATAGCCCGTGGAAACAAGGACGAAATTCAGGAAAACCCGGAAGTTATTCAGGCCTATCTAGGTACGCAGGAGGAAAACAATGCTTAAGATAGAGAACCTGAACGTATTTTACGGCGGCATTCACGCCTTACGCGGTGTTTCCCTGCAAATAGAGCAAGAGGAGATAGTTACAATCATTGGTGCGAACGGAGCTGGCAAGTCCACATTGCTGAAAGCTATCAGCGGGCTGGTTAAATATCAGGGGGACATTATTTTCGAAGGCCACAGCCTGCAACGGTTGAGGCCACATATTATTGTCAAAGCAGGTATCTCTCATGTACCAGAGGGGAGAAGGGTTTTCGCTAACTTGAGCGTCCGCGAAAATCTGGAGATGGGAGCCTATCTGGTATCAGGGCGGGTGAAGCTCGCGAGTCTGGAAAAGGTCTATGCCCTGTTTCCCCGCCTAAGGGAAAGGGAAAAACAAAGCGCAGGCACCCTATCGGGTGGGGAACAGCAAATGCTGGCTATTGGGCGGGCGATGATGGCCACCCCCAGGCTGCTTCTATTGGATGAACCTTCCTTGGGACTGGCACCTAAACTTGTTAATGAGATATTTAAAACTATTAAAGACATCAACGAGAAGGGGACAACAGTACTGCTGGTAGAGCAAAACGCTAATAAAGCGTTGGCTATTGCCCAGCGGGCTTACGTTTTGGAGACTGGTGCGCTGGTTATGGCGGGGCTGGCGCAGGAGGTGGCCGGTGATCCGCGTATTAAAGAGGTATATTTAGGGAAAAAGCATAGCGCTTAGTGCGCCTCCATACTAGCTAGCCACCAAGATTGATGCGAATCAGGGTGCTCACTGGAGGAGCTGAAGCTGGATGAGCAGTTCTAACGAAGCACAGGTCCAAGCAACGGATGACCTATTGCCGGAGGCGAACCGGTGTTCGCGGTGCGGCGCCTGTCGTACCGTGTGCCCGGTGTTTCAAGTAGAAGGGACGGAAACCTCACTGGCCAGGGGCAAGGCCCAACTTTACCGGGGCCTGCGCAAGGGCTTGCTGATGCCGACGAAAGAACTTCGCCACCTGGCGGGGAAATGCCTCTTGTGCCGTACCTGCGTAACCAACTGCCCCAGCGATATTCCTGTGGATCAGATCGTTCTGGATATGCGCCAAGAACTAGTCCATACCATGGGGATACCGGTCTACAAAAAGCTATTGTTCAGGGGCCTGGAGCAGGGGGGAAGTTTTTATAAGCTCGGGAGAGCGGCGGAACGTTTCTTGCGCCTCCCCCAGCGGATCTTTCCCGGACGGGTGAAAAAGTGGCTGGAGGTATTACCGGATTTGCCGGCTAGCACTTTTAGGGCCCAGTTAAACCTGGCGGCAGCGCGGGGGATGCTGGATAGGGAAAAGGGCGTGCTGTTTTCCAGGGCGGAAAAGCGTGCCCATCGCGTTGCCTATTTCTACGGCTGCGCTAATAACTATTTTTACCCTCAAACTGGCTGGGATTTCTTACAGGTGATGCGTGCCAGGCAGGTGGAGGTGGTAATTCCGCCCCAGGGATGCTGCGGGCAACCCCAACTGGCGGCCGGCGTTACTGCTGAAAGGCAGGCTGCCAGGATTAAAGAGGCTTTTGCTCCCTTAAGGGTGGAGGCTATTGTTACCGATTGCGCCTCTTGCGGCTCGGCTCTGAAACAACTATTTCCGGGTATTAGCCTGGGTGCTCCGGTACAGGATGTGACGGAGTTTTTAACCTCTATAGGCCTGGGGCGTTTGCCGGGTCTTCCAGGGGCCCGGCGGCTGACTTACCATGACCCCTGTCACGCCAAACGCTACCAGGGTATCAGTTCCGCCCCCCGCGAGCTTCTGCGTGCTGTTCCCGGGGTGGAACTGATTGAAATGGCCAGCCCGGACACATGTTGCGGCGGGAGTGGCAGTTTCAGCCTGGAATATAGCGACTTGAGCGAGCAGATCGGCCGTAAGAAGCTCGAGGATATACTGGCCACAGGAGCGGAGGCAGTGGTCACTGCCTGCCCTAGCTGTCTGATGCGCATAACCTCCCTCCTGCGGGTGGAAGGCGTACCTGTCCGTGCCATTCACCTCTTAAGGATTCTGGCTGAAGCTTATGCTGGTCCAGGCAACCCGACCGGCGCATGATCATAGATTTTTATAAGGCTGGTGAAATAGAGTGTCCTCCCCCAAAAATGAATTTATCGCCCGCGTTCGCGAAGTTGTTGGCCCCCGGTATGTGGATACTAGAACAGAAGAACTCTTTGGCTACTCCTATGACGCCTCCTTTGGGTGCACGAAAGGTACGCCGGTCCTGCCGGCAGTCATAGTCAAGCCGGCGAATAAGGAAGAGATAAGCAAGCTGATGCAATTAGCTACCGCATACCGTATTCCAGTGGTGCCCCGCGGCGCAGGTAGTAACAATAGCGGCGGTACGTTACCAGTGGATGGTTGCATGGTCTTAGAGACCAACCGGTTAAACCGCATTCTGGAACTCGATAAGCGTAACTTAACCGTCCGGGTACAGCCAGGGGTAATTACCGGGCAGCTGCACCGGGTAGTTGAGGCGGAAGGACTGTTTTACCCGCCGGACCCGGCCAGCCTGGATTTTTGCACCATCGGCGGCAATCTGGCCGAGTGCGCCGGTGGTCCCCGCGGTGTGAAGTACGGTGTGACCCGTGACTATGTGCTGCAACTGGAAGCAGTTTTAGCCGACGGGACTGTCATCAGGACCGGCACCCAGACCATTAAAGGTGTTACGGGTTATGATCTGACCAGGTTACTAGTCGGTTCCGAAGGTACTCTGGCGATATTTACCGAAGCGCTGCTGCGCCTGATTCCCTTACCCCAGGCCCACCACACGATTCTGGCCGTTTACGACGATATCCGGGCGGCTGCGGACTCAGTAGGCGCCATCATTGCTGGCGGCATAGTACCGGCCTGCCTGGAATTCATGGATCGAGTACTGATCAAATGCGTCGAGGAATACGCCCATATTGGTCTGCCCACGGAGGCAGAGGCGGTGCTGCTGCTGGATTTAGACGGGCACCCGGCGGCAATTGCTGACGAAGCCCTGGCCGTGGAAAAGATCTGCCGCGGCCTTAGCGTCCGGGATCTGCACAGCGCCGCTGACGAAGAACAGAGGCAGCAGCTTTGGGCAGCCCGGCGGGCCGCTTTTCCGGCGATTGTCCGCCTACGGCCCAATGTACTTACCGAGGATGTGGTGGTGCCGCGGGATAAGTTTGCCGACATGGTGATGCAGGCTCAAGGGATTGGAGAAAAGTATCAGTTGCTGGTAGGCATGGCGGGACACGCCGGTGATGGCAACCTGCATGTTGAGATCCTTACCGATGAGAATGACGAAGTAGAGATGGCAAGGGTGCAGCAGGCAGTGCTGGAGATATTGCAAACCGCGGTGGAATTAAACGGTACCATCGCCGGTGAACACGGAGTGGGTCGGTTGAAGGCACCCTACCTGGGGTTGGAGATTAAAAAAGAAGTAATGGCAACTATGCAAGCGATAAAACAGGCCCTGGACCCCCTGGGCCTGCTCAATCCAGGGAAATTCATTTAGGATTTCTGGAGGCAGGTCACTGCTAATCAAAAACTCGTACTGGTACCCTGCTAAGCATATCTCATGTAACTTCCCCCCAGAGTGGAAAGTCAGGGAAGTCCAGTTTCAGGACACGCCTGCCCTGGCAGCTGAAGATATACAGCACGCCCTGCAGCAGCCCAGAGGTACGGCAACACTGCGGGAACTGGCGCGTAATAAAAAAAAGGCAGTGATTATGGTCGACGATATAAGTCGACCAACGCCTGTGGCCGATATTCTCCCCCTCGTAATGGAAGAACTGGTAGCTGGGGGTCTGGAGCCGGGAAGGGTAACTGTAGTTGTTGCTACTGCTTGCCACCGCTGCCATGCTGCGGAGGATAACTTAAAAAAGATAGGCCCCCTCTCAGAGCAGTTATGCGTGGTTAACCACGATCCCATAGGTAACCTCGTTTACCTTGGGGCAACAACGCGGGGAACGCCGCTATATATCAATAAATATGTAGCGGAGGCCGATTTGAAAGTTGGCATCGGCTGCATCGTTCCGCACAGCATGGCGGGATATGGTGGAGGAGCGAAGATTATCCTGCCGGGAGTGGCCGGGCTGGAGACGGTTAAAGCTAACCACAGCTTATACGGAGAACGGGGAGACCCGGCGGGTAGTTCCCTGCGGTATGATATACATGAAGCAGCCGCGAAGATTGGCCTGGACTTTATAATCAACGTCGTATTTACCGGAGACATCCGAGTGGGCGGGATTTTTAGCGGCCACTATATCGAGGCCTTTGAGGAAGGCGTACGCTTTGCTAGACAGGTCTACCACACCACTTTACCGGATAGGGCTAACGTGGTGATAGCTAACGCCTATCCCTTAGACCTGGACCTGTTCCAGGCGTGTAAGGCTTTATGGATGGCTGACCATTACCCGGAGGCCGATTCGCTGGTTTTGGTAGCTGGCTGTCCAGAGGGAGTGGGCGCCCATCGCCTGTTTCAGCGGGGAGGGCCCCTGTGGTCCGAACCGGAGGAGTCCTTTATGTTCAACCACATGCTGAATAGGCACGCCGTTATTTTTACGCCGGCGCCTATAGGTGAAGAGGTATACGACCTGGTACCTCGCCATGTTAAGCTGCTCTCTAGATGGGAGAGCATGTTGGAGGAATTGCTTCCGAGACAAACTGGCAATGCTGAGGTATTGTATTTCCCTTACGCGCCCCTGCAAATCCCCGGTTAACATATTTACCATTCCCAAAATAGAATAAGCTGCCCTCATAGTCATTAGGTACAAGGGAGTCAAGCGGCTACGCTGGTTGCTCCCTTGTATTTTTTTAAGTGGCACATAAGTCAGTATGGGAGGGATTAACACATGACGATTAAAAACATCACTGGTAACGAGGCTATAGCCCTGGGCGCCCTGCGCGCCGGGGTAAAGGTGGTAACTGGCTACCCCGGTACCCCTTCCTCGGAGGTCATCGGCAGCTTGCTGCGGCAGGGCGAGCTAGAGGGCACCCGGGTGGAATGGAGCACCAATGAGAAAGTAGCCCTCGAAGTGGCCGCCGGTGTGGCCTGGGCCGGCCACCGGGCGCTGTGCACCATGAAGATGTCCGGGCTGAACGTAGCCTACGACTCGTTGATTTCCATAGCTTACTCGGGTTGCGAGGGAGCCCTGGTGGTGTACGTGGCCGATGATCCTGGCGTTAGCGCTGGTATGCCCGAACAGGACACGCGCGGTTTTGCCCTCATGTCCGACATGCCTATGCTGGAGCCAGCCTCTGTCGCCGAGGCCTACGCGATGACCAAATACGCCTTCGAGCTTTCCGAGGCTATCAAATCACCGGTTTTTATCCGCTCCGTGACTAACGTTGCCCTGTCCTACGCCGCCGTGGATGTAGAAGAAAGAACCATGCCCCCCATACGGGAGCCCAGGTTACCCCGGGACATCAACAAGTATACCAAAGCCGGGGCTGCTATCTGCATGAACCAGCACCGGGAGCTGATCGCCCGCCTGGAACAGGCTGAGCAGCACATCAGGGCCCGGGGGTGGAACCGCCTGCATCTGGCGGATAAAAATGGCGGCCTGGGGATTGTCGCCGTAGGTGTGGCCGCGTCTTTCCTGGAGGAAGGTTTTGACCTGGTGGCCCCTTATGGCTTTAACCGCCAGGAAGTATCGATCCTCCGGCCGGCGGCGACGGTCCCTTTTCCGGGGGAAGAAGTTCGCGCTTTACTGAATCATTGCCGCACCGTCCTGGTTTTGGAAGAGCTGGAGCCGCACCTGGAGAAAGGGGTCTATGTGGAAGCCCTCCGCTCCGGGGCGCAGGTGCGCATCGTTGGCAAGTTGGATAATACCTTTAGCCGCATCGGTAATTACAACGCTGGACATGTGGCTAAGGGCCTGATAAAGGCCCTGGACCTCAAAGCGCCTGCCGATCTCCTGGCGGGCAGGAACGCTGAGCAATACGCTGCTGCCCGGCCCATCACCACCTGCGCCGGCTGCCCCCACCGGGGGACATTCATGGCCATTAACGCGGCCTTCAGGAAACTCAGGCTCAAAAAAGAAGAGGTGATCGTTACCGGCGACATTGGGTGCACCATCCTGGGGATGAACCCCCCGTTTCAGACGGTAAGCACTGAAGTCGCCATGGGTGCCAGTATTGGCCTGGCCCATGGTTTCGCCTACAGTGACGTTAAGACGCCGGTAATCGCCACCATTGGTGATTCGACCTTCTTTCACGCTGGCATCCCGGGGCTGATTAACGCTGTCTACCATCAGGCGCCTTTAACGCTGATTATCATGGACAACGGCTGGACGGCCATGACCGGTATGCAGGTCAACCCCGGTACGGCGACCGAGTTCCAGCAACCGGGACGCCGGCGCCTGGACTTGGTGCATCTGATCCCTGGCCTGGGTGTGAACCAGTTCTTCCTCATCGACCCCTTCCGGCTGGAGGAATCAACTGAGACCATCCGCCGGGCCTTAACGCTTCCAGGCGTAAAGGTCATCCTCTCCCGCCGGGAATGTAACATCCAGGCTGCACGGCGCGGGGTGCGCCATGGCCGGATAACGACCGTACCAGAGAAATGCAACCTGTGCAAGCTGTGTATTACCATTACCGGTTGCCCGGCTATCAGCCTGGGAAAGGAGTCCATAGTTATTGACCAGGCCCAGTGTAATGGTTGCAATCTGTGCGGCCAGGTATGTAACCACGAAGCCATTAAATGGGAGGCGGTGGTATAAAATGGCAGATTTAAAGTACGACATTTATCTAGTGGGGGTCGGCGGCCAGGGGGTGCTGACCATAGGCGAACTCATTACCGGGGAAGCCATCCGCCGTGGCATACCGGCCAACTTTTACCCTACCAAGGGGATGGCCCAGCGAGGCGGGTTTGTCAAGGCACAGCTAAGGCTGGGCCGGGGAGAGGTTGGCCCTGACATTCCCGAGCAAGGTGCCGACCTGGTCATTTCCATGGAACGCTCCGAGTCCCTGAAAGCAGTGCGTTACGTCAAGCCCGGGGGCAGTTTCATAATCTATGATCATGTGTGGGCGCCGACTGCGGTGATGCTAGGCAAGGCTCCCTATCCCACCCTGGAACAGGTGGGGGACGAGATAGAAAAGGCCGGCGCTAGCGTTTACTACATTGACCCTAAAAACCTGCCCCACTATAATGGCCAGCTGGTTCCGGACAACATCTTCATGCTGGGGGTGACTATGGGCCAAACAACATTGAAGAACATTCTTGATTCCGGCGATATGATGAAAGCGATAGAAACCCGCTGGAAGCGAAGCGCGGAGCGTAACCTTTTTGCCTTTAGCGCCGGCTTAACAGCCGGCGTGGGTTGCAGCTGCCCGCCTGTGGCAAGGGAGAGGGGGCAGGGAGATAAGTGAGCCTGCAAGAAGTTTTTTATCCCCGGGCAGTAGCAGTTATCGGATCAGTAGCCGAAGGCAAGTTGGGATATGTGCTGGTCCGGCGGCTGCTGGAAGGCGGGTTCAAGCATATCTATGCAGTTAATCTAAAAGCCCAGGGAGTCGATCAGGTGTCCGGCTTTAGATCGGTGCAGGAGATCAACGCCGCGGTGGACCTGGCTGTTATTGTCTCACCGGCCGCCACGGTTAAGAGCGTGATGGAGGACTGCGGCCGGGCCGGGGTGAAGGCGGCTGTAGTGATTACTTCGGGCTTTGCCGAAGCCGGCAACGCGACCGGCGAGGAAGAGCTGAAGCAGATGGCCCAACACTACGGCATCCGTTTCGTGGGTCCGAACTGCGCCGGTATACTCAACATGCATCACAACCTGGTTGTAACGCTGGAAGCTTTGCCGCCCAAAGGGTCCATAACCCTCGTCTCCCAGAGCGGGGCCGTGGGCGGGCTGGTGATGTCCGCGGCCAGGGAGCGGGGACTGGGATTTTCCAAGTTCATCAGTTACGGCAACGGCGCCGACATCAGCGTCATTGAACTATTGCGTTATTTCCAGGATGACCCGGAGACCAGGGTAGTGGCCCTGTATATAGAAAACATGAAGGACGGCCGAGTATTCATCAAAACTTTACAGGAACTTACCCAGGAAAAGCCGGTGGTGGTTATTAAATCCGGGCGTACCGGTACCGGCCAGCGCGCCGCCCTTTCCCACACCGGTTCCATGGCCGGGTCCGACGCGGTGTACGATGCAGCCTTAAGGGAAAGTGGCGCCCTGCGGGTGGAATCGATTGAAGAAATGCTGGACCTGTGCCAGGGCTTCGCTTGCCTTCCGCCTCCTAAAGGGCGGCGGCTACTTATTGTCACCAATTCAGGGGGACCGGGAGTGATGGCCGCAGATAAGGCGGAAGAAGTAGGCCTGGAGGTGGCGGAACCAGGCCCGGGGCTTAAAGAGAAGTTGGGCGCTTTCCTGCCATCGCACGCTGGTATGCGCAACCCGGTAGATCTGACGGTAGAGGGTACAGCAGAGAGCTACCGGCGGATCCTGGTAGAGGCTTTACAGGAATACGACGCCGCCCTGGCGCTGTATGTTGGCACGCCCTACCTGGAGGCCATGCCCTATGCTGCCAGTATTGTCGAGGCAGCAAAGGAATCCCGGAAACCGGTGGCAGCCAGCCTGGCGGTCGGCAGCGATATCCCCCAAAGCCTCCAACTGTTGCAAGAACACGGTATGCCCAATTTTACCTCCGGTGAACGGGCGGTAAGGGTACTGGGCCGGATGGCTGATTACGAGAAATACCGGGCCGGCTTGCGTCCCCTGCCGCCGGTACCAGCGGCTCTTGGTAGCTTACCCGGCGAGGGCCCTCTTCTGGAACCTGAGGCAATGCAGTGGTTGAAGGAGAATGGCCTGGCGGTCCCGGAGTTCTGTTTCGCCGCCAGCCGGGGGGAGGCCGTCGATAGCTGCCGGCGGCTGGGCTACCCGGTGGTGATGAAGGTAGTCTCCCCGGAGATAATCCACAAATCCGACCACGGGGGCGTGGTCCTGGACATCGACGGTGACACCGTGGCCGGTGAAGCCTTTGACCGCATCCGGGAGGCAGCCCGGGATAAGGACTTCCGGGGGGTAGTTATCTACCCCATGCTGAAGGGCGGCCGGGAGGTGCTCCTGGGGCTATCCCGCGACCCCCAGTTTGGCCCGGTGGTGGTCTTCGGCCTGGGGGGGATCTACACCGAGGTGTTGCAGGATATAGCCCTGCGGGTAGCCCCGGTAGACTATGACCGAGCTATGGAGATGATCCATAGCCTCAAAGCCTTTCCCTTGCTGAAGGGTATCCGGGGGCAAAAGCCTGCCGACCTCAAGGCCCTCGCGGATACCATGGCCAGGTTTTCCCGCTTGCCCTTCCTTTACCCGGAGGTGCAGGAAGTGGACCTGAACCCTGTTTTTGTTTTCCCGGAGGGACTGGTGATAGGTGACGCGCGCGTGATTTGTAGAAGGCGTTCGGACTAATGACCTGTGTGCCCATCGCATCGCTGTAAAAAATATAGGGGGTTTGACAAATGAGCGATTTCAGCCTGACTGCTTCCCACGCTCGGGGTAAACACGAGGAAGATGCGGTTTTTACCATACTAAAGTACGCCCAGGAAGCCATCGCCAAATACGGTAGCGATCAAGTGGTCAACGCTACTATCGGTACCATCTATGACGATAACGAACGTTTCGCCGCCCTGACCACGGTGGATGAGGTATACCGCCAGATCCCGGCTGCCGAAATCATGGATTATGCCCCCATCAGCGGTCTCCCCGGCTTTCTGGAGGCGGCCATTAATGTAACCTTCCGTAACCAGAGGCCGGAAGGTTACATTAATGCCATCGCGACTCCCGGTGGCTGTGGTGCCATACGCCATGTTTTTTATAATTATACGGAACAGGGCCAGGCAGTGCTGATACCGGACTGGGCCTGGGTAGCCTACAGCTCCATCGCCAGGGAAAACCTGCTCCGGGTGGAAAGCTACCAGCTCTTTGACCGGGATTACAGGTTCAATCTCTCCTCATTGCAGGAGAAAGTCCAGGCGCTGCTGCAAATACAGGATAACCTGGTGATCGTACTCAACACCCCGGCGCATAACCCCACCGGTTACACCGTCAGCGTGCCCGAGTGGTCGGCCATAATATCGTTCTTACAGGACATGGCCCGCGATCAGAACAAAAGAATCGTGATTTTGGTGGATATCGCTTACCTGGATTACGCTGGCGACCAGGAAGAAGTCCGGCGTTTTATGCCGCTGTTCGGCCAGCTGCCCCAAAACATCCTGGGCACCTTCGCCTTCAGTATGTCTAAGTCCTTTAGCGCCTACGGTATGCGCTCTGGAGCGCTAATCGGCGTGAGCCGGAGCCGGGAGATTGCCGATGAGTTTTTTAAGGTCAATTCCTTCTCCAACCGTGGTACCTGGTCCAATGGTACCCGTGGTGCCCAGCGCTTGTTGATGGAGATTGCCGCCGATCCCAAGCTAATGGCGGCTGTGGATGCTGAACGGAATATTTACCGACAACTGGTGGAAAAGCGGGGGGAAATATTCGTACGCGAGGCCGAAGCTGTGGGACTGGATATATGCCCCTATAGGGCGGGGTTCTTTATCTCGGTACCGACGATTGAACCAGAAGCGGTGGTTGCCAGGTTACAGCAGGAACGAGTTTTCGCTGTCCCCCTGGAGATGGGTGTGCGGTTTGCCATCTGTTCTGTCCCCACGTCCAAGGTTCCTGGTTTGGCAGCCAAGTGCAAGAAAGCAATGGGTTGAATCACGCCAGCCGTTGTTAACTTAACAGCCACAAATAAGAATAGCCATGCAAGGATATTATAAAATTGCTTGTTGACTTAACAGAGGGATATGTTATAATAAAAAATCATAAGGCCCAAAGTAGTCTAGGTACAAGAGGGCAGCGTTAATCTAATGTTAACGTTGCCCTTTTTCTATTTAAATTCAAGGAGGTGAGCTTGCGGATCCTCAAAAGATTCCTTCTGGGCAACAAAAATTTTACGAGGGAGGAACGGAAAATGGAAAGGGTTAAAAAGCTCACCCAGGCACTGAGTGCTGGCGATCAGGCAGAGTGCGTGACCCTAGCTAAAGAACTGCTCGCTGAAGGCGCTGACCTGGACGCAGTCATCAAAGAGATGACCAATGAAATGCGGGAAGTAGGGAAGCGCTTCGAGACCTTCGAGATATTTCTTCCCGAGATGATGATGGCGGCGGAAGCCATGATGGCCGTAATGGACGTCTTCGGGCCGCATTTGGTTGAAGGCAGCGGGGTCGCCAGCAGAGGGACGGTGCTTATAGGTGCACCCCGGGGCGACATGCACGAGATCGGCAAGAACATTGTCAAACTAATGTTAAAGGCCAACGGTTTTCAAATTATAGACTTAGGGCCCAATGTAGACCCCCTGGAGTTCATTAAGCGGGCCGAGGAAGCAAAAGCGGACGTCATTGCCATTTCCACCCTGATGACCACTACCATGCCAGGCGCTACCCAGGTGATCCAGCTCTTAAACGATAAAGGCATCCGGGACAAGTACAAGGTTATCGTCGGCGGGGCACCGACCAACCCTGACTGGGCCAAACAGATTGGTGCCGACGGCTGGGCTGAGGACGCTTCTAAGGCAACCGAACTGGTAGAAAAGCTATTGGGGGTGAACTAATATGTCTTACAGAATGTGGGAGGTTATGGAGCGCGCCAATACTGGTCCGTTCATGGAGGAACACGAGTTTTTATATAAGCGTTTCATCCCCAAGATGCGGGAAGTAATCAAGAAGTATAACATCAAGTACGACCCCCAGCACCCAGTGCCGTCCGACGATAGTTTAGCGGATGCGGTGTGGCAGGCTGCGGTGGAGTTTTTCCGGGAGGTGGGCGTCTACAACCAGGATACCCACCGGGTAATCCTGTTCTCAGATGAGGAGATCAAAGAAGCCCTCTATTCCGCCCCCTCCAGCTATGTGGTGGGTGAGGGCAAGGACAGCCGGGTGTTCGGCCACCGTAAAGTAGAAGATACCAGGCCACCGTTTTGCATCTACAGCCCGGATATCACCTATGACGAGGTTGACCATCTGGCTGCCTGCATAGCCTATTTGAAAGAACCCCTGTTGGACGGGCTATGTGCCCCCTTGTTGGAGGAGTTTATGGGCCGGAAGATTCAGGCCTGGGCGCCCTTTGAACTAGGCGGGTCGCTGGAGCACGCCATGAGCCTGCGGGAGGCCTGCCGGCTGGTTGGGCGCCCGGGGGTGTTCCTGGTGGCGGTGGGTACCGCGGAATCAGACGCGGCGCAGATTAGCGTGAGCGATCCGACCTGGGGAGTGCGTACTACCGACAGCCGGCTGGTAGGTAGCATTACCGAAATGATGACTAATAACTCCATGATGAATAAGGCTGCCCATTACAACATGTATGGCTGCTTCACCGGCAGCCTGACCGGCGCCATCTTCGGCGGCTATGCCGGTGGCGCCGAGGGTACAGCCGTCCTGGAAACCGCCTATCACCTGAAAGGCCTGATGGTGCACCAGTGCAATTACCAGCAGAATTTCCCGTTCCACTTAAAACACGGTTCCAATACGGGCCGGGAGATGCTCTGGATCGTCAGTGTCTACTCCCAGGCCATCGCCCGCAATACCCACCTGGTGCAGGACTCCAACGGTTTCGGCAACGCCGGCCCGGGCACCGAAATGATCCTCTATGAAGCGGCAGCGCACAGCCTGACCAGCACAGTCTCCGGCGCCAATTTATGGGAACACGCTCCGGCGCATAACAAGTACCACAACCGGGGCACACCCCTGGAGTGCCGGCTGGCGGCCGAGGTGGGACACGCGGTGGCCAACATGGGTATGAAGCGGGAACAGGCCAACGAGATCGCCAACCGGTTGCTGGCAAAATACGAGCATCTCATCCCCGAGGCTCCCCTTGGTAAGACTTTCCAGGAGCTGTACGACGTGCGCAAAGCGATACCCAGGCCGGAATGGCTGGATATGTATTATCGGGTTAAAGAGGAACTGGCCGGGATGGGACTGGAATTCCCTTTTTAAGATAAGGGTGGGTAGAAAATGCTAATCGTAGGCGAACGTATCAACAGCAGCCGCAAAGGTATCGGCGAGCAGTTGGAGGCGCGCAACGCGGAGTTTTTCCGTCAGCTCGCTATCGAGCAAGTGGCCAATGGAGCCGACCTGGTGGACGTCAACTGCGGCACCCTGGTTCAGGGCGAGGAGGAAGCCCTTACCTGGCTGGTGGATGTAGTGCAGGCGACGGTGGACAAACCACTTTGCTTGGACAGCCCCAACCCTAAGGCCCTGGCGGCAGCCCTGCCCAGGTGTAAGCAGCGGGTTATGATCAATTCCATCACCGGCGAGAAGGACCGGTTCGAAGGCGTCCTGCCGCTGGTCAAGGAATATAAAGCCCAGATCGTGGCCCTGTGCATTGATGATAGTGGCATACCTGACGATGACAGGAAAAGGTTGGCCGTGGCTACGGCCCTGGTGGATAAATTGACCACAAACGGCGTACCCCTGGATGACATCTTCATCGACCCTTTGGTACAGCCTCTCAGTGTCAACCAGCAAAACGGCCTGGCGGTGATCAAGACCATCGCGGGTGTGCGGGAAAAGTTGCCGGGCGTGCACATAATCTGCGGGTTGAGTAACGTCTCTTACGGCCTGCCACTGAGGAAGCTAATCAACCAGGCCTTCCTGGTACTGGCGTTAGGAGCTGGACTGGATGCGGTAATCCTCGATCCCATGGATAAAAAAATGATTTCCCTCTTACAAGCCACCCGGACCTTGTTGGGACAGGATGCCTACTGTCGCGCCTACTTGCAGGCGGTACGCCAGGGCAAGATTGAGGTCTAAAACACGGGATATTGATTATACTAACTGTTGATTCTTTTATCCTTGACAAATATAAAAGGTAAATATATAATAATTTTTGTCAACTAGGATCGAAGAGCGATGAAGCTCTTGTTGGCATTAACTGCCAACAAGAGCTTTAGTTTTAGTCGTTAAGTATTGATTGATGAAGTAAAGAGGATAAGCTATGCCGGGGATACGCTCCTGGTGGAGCAGACATTACAGCAGGAATGAGGGACAGAACGGTGCAGGTAGTGATAATTGGCAACGGGGCAGCCGCTATAAGCGCCCTGGAGAGCTTCCGGCGCTATGACAAGGTCTCCCCGGTCGCCATCATCGCCAGGGAGCAGGGCCCTGCTTATTCCCGGGTCAGGTCTATGCGTGGGCTGCAAGATGCACCTGTTAGCGTGCCCCTTTGGCAGCATCCATTTCGATGCCGGGGAGCAAGTCAGCGAGAAATGCGATCTCTGCGGCGGGGACCCGCGATGCGTAAAATTTTGTATTTCCGGGGCCCTGCAGTTGGTGGAAGAACAGGAAGCCTATAGCTTCAGGAGACTGGAATTTGACGGGGCGCTGAAACAGGTACTGCGACTATGCAAGGATGGGAGAGAAACGGGATGGCCGGAGAAAGACTGGTAAAACAGACCCTTTGCCGGATGTGCGATGACCGCTGCGCCATTAACGTATACTTCGAGGATGGCAAGATTGTTGACATTGACGGTTATGATAGCCTGCCTGGATGGTTTGCTGGGGTCTATTGATCATAAAGGCGGCAATCGCATTGGTGAGGGACCCGGCCTCCAGAGGCTCACCTTATATCAAGAGATTTCCCTGGATCACCAGTGCCAGGATGAATACCAGTTCTGGCATGACCTGGCTCACCGTTTGGGCATCGGCCAGTACTTTCCCTGGCAAGATGAAGAAGAGCTTAACAGGTGGTTGCTAGCTCCTACCGGTATATCCCTGGAGGATCTGTCCCGCCACCCAGAAGGCTTTCCATATAAACCTATCCAGTACTGCAAGTGGCAACATAAGCAGAAAAAGATTTTAACCGAACTGGACGCATGGGGGTTGGAAGCACGAAAAGCAGCGGGCACGGGGGTAATTGCCGACTTAAGCGGATACAGCCCGGGGAAGACAATAGCCATTCGCGCTGATATCGATGCCCTGCCCCTGCAGGATGAGGTTGAACAGCCCTATTGT